>CAYOYG010000021.1:0-10909 GCA_964408135.1 uncultured Eubacteriales bacterium
CCTTTAAGCATTTCAATAAATATCCTCATACTATCCCTCGCTTTGAACTAAATTTTTCGTAAAATCAATCCGTTTCATTAAGAAATATCCTAATATACTGATTAGAAAATTCGATAATAACATACAAATCCAAATGGCACTACTCCCCAAATTGGTGAACTCATGTAAGATGAGAACCACAGGAATTCGAAAAACCCATAAACGAATTGTATGCATTAAGAAAGATAGACGTGTGTTTCCACTACCATCGAAAACACCACAATAGGAATTATACAACGCCATGAATGGCTGCGTCAAAAACAGGAATATTAAATACTCTGAAGCTAAACGTAAGGTTTCACCACTTGATAGAAGCGAAGCCAAAGGTCGGACAAATGGGAGAGCGACTACACTGCTAGCACTCATTATAATTAATGTAGCATTCCTTGAAATACGATAAGATTGTATGGCCCGTTTGGTGTTACCTGCTCCCATGTTTTGACCAATATAACTCGATAGTACACTACCAAGTGAACTCCCGGGCATTAAAAAGAATGAGGAAATGCGATTTCCAACTGAGAAAGCCGCCGCCGTTTCAATCCCAAACCCCAATATCATGGCTTGGAGAATAACAAATCCAAAAGAAGATAACGCGTTTCCTGCGGTAACAGGAATGGCTACTTTTATAATTTTTTTCGTCATTGAATGATTATATACGAGGTCTTTGACTTCCACATGTAATTCTGCTTTTTTGTTGAAAATCATGTATAAAACTATCGGTAATGTGATGACATTTGCAATCAAGGTTGCTAAAGCAGCTCCAATAACATTCATGTTCAAAGTAAAAACGAAAATCGGCGTCAATATAATATTCAGCACCAATGATATAACTGTGATTATGACAGGTGATTTTGTATCGCCAATCGCTTGACGCATACTTGCAAAAATACTAAAGACAAAAAGATAAATCATTTCAAAACTTCGAATGGTTAAATATTGTGTTCCATAGGTATGAACAATATCTTTCGCACCCATCCAAGTCATAAAAAGAGGGGCACCAAAATAGATAATAATGTTTAATAATATACCAAATCCGACTGCCAGTCCCAGTAACTTTGAAGCATACAAAGAAGCGTCTTGAACTTTTTTTGCTCCAACATATTGACTAATAATGGAGATCCCTGCCACGCTTAAACCCACAGATATGGCTAAAAAAGTGGCTAACATGGCCCAAGTCGTTCCAACAGCACCAATCGCAGCCGATGAATCGGGAAGCATATTTAAGAAGAATGTATCTACAACGTCATGAAGTGAACGTAAAATATTTGAGACTAATACCGGTAAGGATAAAATGATCATACCTTTTAATATTTTTGGTTCTTTTAAAATTAATTCACTGCGTTCCATAATCCACGACCTTTACACTTGGCATATTTTACTCTATTTTCCTGCGATAAACAATCCATTCTCGACACAAATTAAAAAGGTGCCTATGCACCTTAATAACCCATCTCTTCAAGCAACTCAACCGCAGTCGAAATTGCATTAATGCACTTGGCTTTAACCACAGTCATATTCTGCATAGCGTATTTTTGACCTTCAGGAGTCATAAGATTAAATCCAAGTAAATCTTTACATGTCATCGCGTCATGATTTCGTTGTTTAAACGCTTTGATAAACGCAATTGTTTGGGCGTAACAATGATCTCGGCAAGGTAGATCTTTACTATCTTGATTTCCACATTTTAATCCAATAATCATCGTTGCCCCAGAAACGGCACCACAAACTTCGGCAAAGCGAAAACCGCCACCAACCCCGCAAGCTAACTTATAAGCTTGATCAGTGTTTATCCCATAATCCGCCGCAAAAGCAGCAAAAACGGACTGAGCACAATTATATCCAGAAGCGAAATTGTCAAGCGCCATTTTTTTATGATTCTTCATATGTATCACCCTGTTATAATCATAAGCAATAATGCAAAGAAAAACAATCACAGATTTGAATTAATGACTTAAGATTGTGTAGAGTTCTTTTTCAAAGTATTATATAGTTCAGCGGTGGTGGCTTCTATATATGGGTAGAGAAATACAAAACCAATTCCAAAGGTAAATCCGCAGAGAATAAACCAACCAATAAAGCTGAAAAACAATCCAAATATATGCATTTTATGCCCTGTCGTCAATTCTTTTGATTTTGAAGTAGCTTCTTGATATGAAATATTTGGATTTTCGGCCAATAAATATTCAATGGTTATATATTGAAACGCTTTGATTATTCCAGGAATTATAAACAACAGTGACCAAAGAAAAATTGATAAATACTTTCGAAACATAACATGGGCAATATTTTTATGATTTTGATCAAAACCAAAAAGCATCACACCTACTTCTGGCTTTTCTTGAGTATTTTGAATGAAATATTTCTTTTGTCCGACTTGCATTGGGAAAACAATATAGACACTATAACAAATGGAGACTGTAATTCCAATAAGTCCGACAAAAACAATCAGTACAATGAGCATCGCAAATGCGCCAGGATGGGTGGTTAAAAACATCCGAATTCTTTGCATCGATTCTTGGTTGGTTTCACCACGAGCAGCAACTCCCCCCATGGTCAATCCACCTGAGATAATTAGTCCGAGTAAAGTTACTAAAAAAGCTTTCCAGTATTTGTTTTTTAAATTTGTCTTGGCTTGAATTTTCAAATCAGAAATTTTCCACATAATTACGCCTCCCTTATCATGAAATCGATTAGTGGCACTCCCGCCCGGAATCGAACCGGGAATCTGCCCTTAGGAGGGGCAAGTTATATCCATTTAACTACAGAAGTAAAAGCAACATCAATATAGCATAACGCTTAAAAAAAGACAAATAAAAATAACAATGTATCCATCGTTAAAATGCGGATGAATCATCGGCTTTTAATTTTGCAAGATAATCAAAGTAAGAATAGCAGAAGTCGTGGGCATAAAATTTTAATTTCGCACTGTTTTTAGCAGAGGCTTCGTCATAAACACCAACTACTGACAATCCCATCTTTTTAGCAGTTGCTGCTGAATGATACGAATCTTCAAAAACCAAACATTGACTTTTATCTAGTTTTAATCTAGCTATCGCTTGTTCAAAAATGGCAGGATGATGTTTCGATAATCCAACCATATCTTCGGTGAGAATAAACTCAAAATCATCAAATATATTCAAACTCTTTAGCGCTGGGATTGCTAAAGAAGTATTGGTTCCTGTCGCAATGCAGAGACGAATATTTTTCAAACGTAGATATTTTAAAAATTCTCTGCAACCAGGCAATAAATGAACAGAACGAAAATATCGATCGAACATTAGACCATTCCATCGTTTTGTAAAGAGCTCTTTCTTATCATAATCATGTTTTTTATCAAAAATACGAAACGCTAGTTCCCACGCTGACATGTTTTCCAAATCTCGATGAATGTCAACATCATCATCAGCGAAAAATTCTTTAAAAACTTGCTCTCCAGTGTCATACCAAGATTTCATTGAATCAATCATTGTCCCATCCATATCAAAAATAATGGCCTTAATACCATTTAGGATGTTTTCAATCTTTTTTTCATAAGCAAATCGATGATGTGTTACATCGTGAATACCATTTAAATATATTGTTCCACAACGTTGAAAATTCATTTTACTCAACAATTTTTGCATTGAAGTGTTTAACCGATGTGTATCGACTCGAATACTGCCACATCCCTTTTCACGCGCAATTGTCTCGGCAAAAAAGAAAATTTGTTGTGCAATCCCATGTTGTAGATATTCTTTTTTTACAGCTAAACGATGAATTACTATATATGGTTTCCTATTAGAAATCCATTCTCCGTCTTCAATTTTTGCATAGTTCTCATCCATATAATGACTGATTGCCGCGACACCAACGACATGATTATTGGATTCAAAGACATAAAGAATTTGATTTTGGATATCTTGCAGAAAATTAGTTTCATTGGGATATCCATCCTTCCCTTGCCATTGGTCAGATCCGGTTTTTTTAAGAAATTGCCGAGCATCCTCTACGATAGAAAGAATAGCGAGAATATCACTAATTGATGCTAAACGAATCATAACGCAAGAATATCCTTTATTAAAGCGTCTGTATCTGCATTTTTCGTCGCCCAAGATGTTACAAATCGAACTGTATATTCATTATTTTGATCAATTTCCCATACGCTGAAAGTATGTTTTTTGGCCAGTTTTTCATACTGATCCTTTGATAATGTTGGGAAAAGTTGATTGGTAGTCGATGGATATCTTTCCACAATATTCTTTTGATGCAAAGCGGTTCGTATTTTTTTAGCTTGGAGATTCGCATGATGGGCTAAATCGAAAAACAATTGCTTTTCAAACAAGCCAATAAATTGAACAGCTAAAAGGAACCCCTTCGCTAGTAATGCACCTTTTTGTTTAATATGGTAGCGAAAATCTTGTTTCAAGTCTGGGTTTACAAGCACAATAGCCTCACCAAACAAAGCGCCATTTTTTGTTCCACCGATGTAGAAAGCATCACACAAAGTAGTGAGTAAAGGTAAAGTCACATCATTATTTTCCGCGCATAATGCACTTCCTAAACGTGCTCCATCAAGGTAAAGATAGAGATGATGTCGATTACACACTGCACGAAGTTCCTTTAATTCATTTAATGTATATATGGTACCAAACTCTGTGGCATTTGAAATAAAAACGACACGAGGTTTCACCATATGTTCATCATTATGATATAAGACGACTTCTTCAATTTCCTGTGGTAAAATTTTTCCGTTTACTCCTTTGACAGTCACGATTTTGTGACCAGTGGCTTCAATGGCTCCTGTTTCATGCACATTGATATGGCCTGATTGGCAGGCAATAACCGCTTCAAATGGTTTTAAAAACGAGGACAAACAGACAAGATTTGCTTGGGTTCCACCAACGACAAAATGAATATCTACTTTCGAGTTTTGTAGATGTTTTTGCAGAATATCTTGCGCCATTTTCGTATATTTGTCATTACCATAACCAAGATTTTGTTCTTGGCTGATTAGCTTAAGTTTTTCAAGAATATTTTCATGGGCGACTTCACTGTAATCGTTATTAAAAGAAATCATAGATTGATATCTCCTTTTTTCCAAAACTATATTATCACATTATTGGCCTTTCTGCACGACTTTGAATACTTATTATTTAATTATTTTTAATAATTCTTGGATAAATTTGTCTTTAAAAACTGGATTATCAATAGAATATTCCCGATGACTACCCTTATTGGTTGCAAATTCCATGATCATTGGCATTGATAATGAGCTAAACAGGATTAAAAAACGAGAATATAAAATATAGGGATCATTCTCTTTGTTCATATTTAATTTCTTAATAACTTGACTTGCAAATGGGTTATCAAAGAGAAAATTTTGAACGATTCCATAATACGACACATTTCCATCGTTCTCACTTTCAACAAAAAGATAATGAATTAATCCCTTATTATTTGTTGCAAACTTGACAACAAGTTCCATGGCATGACTCAATGCCTGTTCTGGAGAGATTAAATCTGTGTCTTGCATGTAAGTAATCAATTCAGCTTGTAATTCTTCAACAATTTCATTAATGACAATTCGCATCAGATTTGACTTATCACCAAAATGATAATTAATCGCCGCAATGTTGACAAAACTGGCATCACAAATGTCTTTTACAGTCACTTTATTGCTTGTTTTTACCAATTTTTTCGTCGTTTCAATAATTTGTTGCTTTGTGGCTTGAGTTCTTTTCATTTTTAAATCCCCTTTCAAATCTAATTTTAATGGTCTTTTCAAATAGTTTATCTATCTTTACTATACTATAATTTGATTGGAATTAAAATGTTTATTTGAAATCATTTTTTGAAAAGGAGATTTGAACATGAAGAAAATTACTGATTTCATCTTAAAAAAACGTCTATATGTTATTGTGCTTTTTTTGATTCTTGCTGTTTTTGCTGGTATCGAAACGAGCCAAACCAAAATCAATCCCGATGTTAGTTCATATCTTAGTTCAGATACTATGTCACGACAAACAATCGATGAACTTCAAGACAAATTTTCTATTAATGGAGATGTTTTAATTGGACTTGGTGACCAAGATCTTTCCCCATCAAGTCTTAATGATGTGACACTTGCTCTCCAAGAAGTTTCAACATTAACGAATGTTACGAATGTCGACTGGATTGGTAATGACTTAAATCGAATGCTCTTTCTTCAATATAATGAGTCCATGACAGGTGTCATAGATTTGTTGACTATTCCACAAAACCAATGGAATATAAGTCCTGAGAAGTCACTATTTTTATCACAAACGATTGCGCGATATTATCATCTTGATAGTGAAGGGCATGGTTGTTTCCTTGTCTATTTATCCCTTGGGAGTAGCAACACAAGTGATATCACCTTCTCGACGATTGACACCCTTGAGACGATTTTGAAAAGTCATTTCACTGATTATTACATTGGAGGAACTGCTAGTACTGGAAAGTCGATGATTGATAGTGCTCTCAGTGATTTGCCAAAGTTCTTGACGGTAGCAGTCATAATGATTCTTCTAATACTACTTATCTGTACTAAATCCTATTTTGAACCGTTTTTGTTTCTCTTTACAATTGGTATTGCTATCGTTCTTAATCTTGGAACTAATTTTTTCATTGGCTCCATATCGACGGTTACATTCTCAGCAGCAGCAATATTGCAACTTGCACTTGCGATGGATTATTCAATCTTCCTAATGCATAGTTATTATAATGAACGTAAAACCATTAGCAATAAAGTTGAGGCAATGAAAAATGCACTAGCAAAAACAAATCGTTCAATTGCCGCCAGTGCATTGACAACAGTCGGAGGATTTGTCGCACTATTTGCTATGAAATTTAAGCTTGGATTTGATTTGGGTTTTGTCTTAGCAAAAGGTGTCTTTTTAAGTCTTGTTGTTGTTATGTTTTTCCAACCATGTTTGATCCTGGTTTTTGACAAATTATTCATCAAAACGTCTCATCGATATGTTAATTTACCATTTAAAGGTTTGACAAAAGGCATTAAGAAAACAAGAATCTTTGGTATCCTAATTGCTCTTGTCCTATTTATTCCAGCGATTTATTTTCAAAATAAAGTCGATTATTACTACCTTGATAGTCGAATCAATGAACATGCAACCGGAGCTGAAGAAGTCGTCAATAATGTTGGTAGTCAAATCGTAATCATTGTAAATGAGGCAGATAATGTGATTAAGCAATCTCAATTAATGACTCAACTCTATGCATTGAACGATGGAAATGGTTCAGAAATAACCAGCATCCTAGGTTACTATCCTATTCTACAACAAGTTAATACGGTAGTAGATGTTACCCACCCTGCTTACGCTCAAATTCAAACGATGAATTTACCATCCATTCTTGCTCAAAAATTCATTCACGATAACCAAACTTATTATATTATTCAAATTAATGGAGCGAGCGAATCATCCTCTACCATTGAACTTACTAAATCGATCAATCAAATACTGGATGCGAATTTTTCCTTACATTATACTGGTGGTAGTTCGCAAATCGTAATTGATTTTAATCAAACAACAAAAAACGACTTTCTTCTTATTTCTATCATTTCAGCGCTAATAATTTTGTTCATTTTAATTCTCACCTATAAATCGATTGTTACTCCTTTGATACTGCTTGTTGTCATCGAATTAGGAATCTTTATCAATTTATCAATTACCTATTTTATTGGCCAGCCAATCAATTTTATGTCCTATTTGATTATTAGTGCCATTCAATTAGGAGCAACGATTGACTATGCTATCTTATTAACCAGTCGATATCGCGAAAGATATGATATAAAAGAAGCAATCACGCGTTCTTCAATGTCCATCGTTGTTAGTATAGCCATCTTGGTTACTTCTTGTATGAGTGTATATTTCATTGCAAGTGATCCAATTATAAAAGAAATCACATTTTTAATCGCACGTGGATCTTTAATTAGTGGTATCATTGTCTTGTTTATTTTGCCGCGCATTCTAGTTTTCTTCAAGAAAAAAACAGTATCTATTCAATAAAAAAAGAGTGAGTTTATCTTGAAACTCACTCTTTTATTTAATATTGATTAACCAACAAGAATATTTACGGCATTAAAGACAAAGAACAAGAGGAATAAGGCGGCACTTCCCCAGATAATAGGATGAATATCTTTGGCTTGTTTTTTGGCTAATTTGGTAATGACATAAAAGATAAAAGCGAAAGCAATACCATAAGAAATATTGTAGAAAAACGCCATGAAGGTTGCTGCGATAAAAGCAGGAACAGATTCACTGAAATCACGCCAATTGATATCGGCAAAACTTGCAGCCATCATAATCCCAACAACAATGAGGGCAGGGGCTGTAGCGCTTGAAGGAACTAGACCAATAATTGGAGCAACAAAGATGCAAAGAATAAACAATGAAGCGGTAAAGACACTCGTTAATCCCGTTCTTCCCCCTTCTTCAATACCAGCAGCACTTTCAATGTAGGTGGTGGTATTGGATGTACCAAGTAAAGCCCCGATGGATGTAGCAATTGAGTCAGCAAATAAGGCTCTTTCTAATTTCGAATTAAAACCTTTTTTGTGTTCAACATTCGCTAAATCTTCTTCCTTGAAAATACCGCTTCTTCTACCAGTACCAATAAATGTTCCAATGGTATCGAAAGTATCGCTCAAGCTAAAGGCGAAAATGGCGAGAATGGCAAGGATTAACCGAGAAGAATCACTAAATAGAGATTTAATGCCACCAAAAGCAGCAAAAATTGTATCTCCGAGTTCGAGGAATGGAGCACCAATGTTGAAAGAGAAATTTGTAACAGTAGTTACTCCGGTAATTAAGCTAACGGCGGTAACAGCGATAATTCCAATCAAAATTGCTCCTTTAACCTTTAAGATTAATAAAACAACCATAATAACAAGACCAAGAATTGTTAATGCGTGGGCTGGATTTGTAAAATCTGTTAAAGCTGGTACACCAGCACCAAAAGAAACAAGACCGGCATTAATTAATCCAATAAAGGCAATGAACAAACCAATCCCACCACCGATAGCGTGTTGTAGACTTTCGGGAATAGCCCGAATGATTGCTTTTCTTAATTTTGTAACCGTTATTAAAACGTTAATAAGACCACAAATAAAGACGAGGCCTAATGCTTCTTGCCACGAGAAACCGAATGTAAAACAAACAGTAAATGTGAAGAAAGCATTGAGACCCATACCTGGGGCGAGTGCATATGGAACATTGGCAAACAATCCCATAATCAGTGTTCCAATCACAGTTGCAAAAATCGTGGCTAAGAAAACAGCTCCTGTTGGCATACCTGCTTGTCCAAGAATGGATGGGTTAACAAAAATAATGTAGGCCATGGCAAAAAACGTCGTCGCACCAGCAATGAATTCTTTACTAACTGTCGTCTTGTGTTCGTCTAGTTTGAAAAATTTCTTGATATTCATTTTCTTACCCTTTCTTTCATTAGCTTTGTTTTTACAAAATAAAAAGCGAGTTAGGTGTATAAATTAGTGTCTATACCCATACTTACTCGCCAATAAAATTAAAATGAAAACAATAAAAAGTATTCTATTTATACCAATAGTCAAACGATTAAGGTCGCTTGGTAGAAACTATGGATCCAATTACCCATATTATACTGGCGAATGCTATTTAGTTTGCAAATATCAAAACTACATGTATTACTATACTATCTCATCCTTTTAAATACAAGTCCTACTTGAGGAAAATCTATGAAAATCAGAAAACCTACCCAGTGTGATATTCTTTATTTGGAAGGCGATGAATCGTCTTGAGCCATAAAATAGTATCGGCAATAGTTTGTTGTAATGGACGCGACGAATAATGTAATTTTTTTTGTGCTTTTAACGAGGATATTTCGCTATTACTTTGAATTGTATAGAGCGAATATGTCGTAACAAGTGGTTTTTTATGGCCTAAACGATAATAAATGTAGAGAAAAGGTATAGCTAGACGGATAAGAAACATCGGTATGAAGACTCGATGTGGTTTTCTTTGCATGGTTTGATCAATCGTTTGCATTAAATCTTTAAACGAGATATATTGGTTTGCAATCACAAATCCTTCTCCTATTCCATCATAATTAATGATCTTTATAATCGCTTGAACTACATCGCGAACATCGACAAAATCATAACCTCCTTTTAACCAAATATTCATCTTTCCTTGCGCGGCTTGAAGCACCAATTGTGTGGTATGACCAAACAAATAATCATGTGGTCCTATGATACCGGACGGAAAAACAATGGACGCATTTAAATGTTGTTTTTCAACTGCATCCATTACCAATTGAGTGGCAATCGCCTTGGTTTTTCCATAAAAACCGATAATTTTATCTGGTTTAAAAGTAGTTTGTTCGATAATAGCTGAACCTTTTTTTGGTTCAACCAGAGCATGTACTGAACTGATATAGATGAATTTTTTAACCTTTACCTTGATGCTGATATCTAACATATTTTGAGTTCCATTGACATTGACATCATAAGCGCGTTGATCGTAATTTGAATAGGTCGTTACAATCCCTGCACAATGTATAACAATTAACTCTTCTTGATTTGTATGAATCATGAATTTTTCCAAACTCAAACGATCTAGAACATCACCATAATATATATCAATATTTGCTGGTAGTTTATCGATATTTTTATCATTATTTAAAACGAGAACTCGTACTTTTTCGTCTCGACTCACCAATTCTCGAACTAAATTATTACCAAGATGACCAGTGGCACCAGTCACTAAATACAATACGGACATCATTAACACCTCCTATCAATATTATAAACGCTCCTGCCCTCTATTCTCTTTTGAATAAGTATTTAAAAATTGATTTGATACACTATATGAAAATC
>CAYOYG010000022.1:0-8287 GCA_964408135.1 uncultured Eubacteriales bacterium
CACGTATCTAGCCTTAGTTTTCATTTTCAAAAAACTGCAATATGCCCATTACAAATATTTTTCACTCTATTGTTTATTCATGGCCGTCATGACTTATGTTGTAGCTTTATAAGGAGATTCCATGCGGAAAACATTGTGGTTCGAACTATATATGGTAGTCATTAGTGCCATCACTGGCTATTTTTGGTTTACCCACCAAGATGTAATCGGAATCTATGTATTACTCGGATGCGCTTTTTTGATGCTCTTTTTGGTTAGAAGCATTATTTTTCCAGCGGCACCAATTGCGATGATCGCATTCATTGAATCACAACCAGGGGTCATCACAAGTTTATCTCCTTACACCTACGGGGCATTAGGAGTCATTATTTTACTAGCGTTATTTATTAAGAAAAAGACCAGAAAGAGATCGTTTCTCTGGAGTGGACTTCTTTTTATTACCATCGCTTTGATGGTTTCAGGAACTCATGCCCTAGGGACATCTTATTCTTGGGTAATGTTTTGCATTGGCCTAGCTTTATTCTTCGTGTATTATTTAGTGTATTTTTCCTTACAAGAAAATGATCAATATAAGATAGCTACATTAGTTAAATGGATTGGTGTTTTAATTACTTGCCAGATTGGCGTGTACTATTTTAAAGATGGTAATTTTTTGACATTGATTCAAAGTAAAAATCTTGATATTGGTTGGGCGAACACGAATCCTGTAGGGATCGCATTATTAGCGACAATACCCATGACATTATATTGTTATTTTGCCCAAAAACACAATTATCTCTTCAATGGTATGCTTTTTTGTGGCCAAGTTGGAGCGATGATTTTAACCTATTCACGTGGCGCCGTATTAGCAATGATTTTCATCATGCTCATTGCGCTTGTCTCCTTCCTTTTTTTAACCCAAAAACGTTTTCGAATTATTCTGTTATTTGGCATGGTAGGTATCTGTGTGGCAACGACTGTTTATTTAGCCAAAGACAACTTAACGACGATATTCGATGTTACATTCCGTCTAGGCCTCGATGATAATGGGCGACTTGAATTATTCCAACAGGCCTTACTTGTGTTTAAAAATAATCGTTTATTTGGTGAAGGATTCAATCTAAGTGAATTTGGCGTGCGTTCGATGACGTATTATCACTCAACACCACTTCAATTTATGGCCTTAATGGGTAGCTTGGGTTTAATTGCATGGCTTGTTCATATATGGAATAAATATTATGTGGTTTTAACCCATCGCAATCTTTTATCCTTTTATGGAGCTCTTGCATTCTTAGGAGTAGAGTTGTATGGTTTAATTGATGTGACATTCTTTACCTTCCCATATACCATGATTTTAATTTTACTTCTACTAATGGTGGAATCAAATCGTTACTATCACAAAAAGAGTGGGAATGAATCCAGTTATTTTATTGAAGAAGTTGATTAATTTTTACTTGATGTACTACCTGTTCTGTGCTATGATAACGCTCGCATTAAAAAGGTGATAAGATGGTAAAAGTCCTCAATTTGCTCGTTACAACTACATTTACATTACTCAATGCTTATACCTTTATTTACATTGTATTGGGTATTTTTAAAACACGAAGATTTGTTAAGAGTCAAAAACAATATCATTATGCGTTTATCATCCCTGCACGGAATGAAGAAGGTGTACTTGGTCGATTAATTGAAAGTATCCATCAACAAAAGTACCCGCAAGAATTAATCACTATTTTCGTTGTGGCTGATAATTGTGACGACCAAACCGCAAAAGTGGCACGTGATCTTGGGGCAATTGTTTATGAACGATTTGATAAACTCCATCAAACTAAAGGTTATGCCATGCAATTTTTATTCAAACAGATCGCCCGTGATTTTCCTGATGGAGCATTTGATGGATATTTTGTGTTTGACGCGGATAATATTTTAAAATCGGATTATATTCAACATATGAATGATGCATTTGCGAGTGGAGAAAAAATCATTACCTCCTTTCGCAATAGCAAAAATATTGATACAAACTTATTAAGTGCGATGAATTCGATGCATTTTTTGCGGACCAATCGGTTTGCGCATCGGCCGCGCTCCTATCTGCATTTATCGACGATTATCCAAGGGACTGGTTTTCTTTTTGCCCATGAAATGATTAAAGATGGTTGGAATTATGTCGATTTGACAGAAGATCGTAGTTTTTCAGTGGATGCCTTGTTGAAAGGCTATCGCATAACCTACTGTGATGATGCCGAATTTTATGATGAACAGCCGACCACATTTAAAATGATTATTCGTCAACGCAAACGCTGGGCAAAAGGGCACTTGATGATTACTTCACGTGTATTTAAACCTTTGGTTCAATCGATGTTTAAACAACGAAGTTTTGCTAGTTATGATATGTTGATTATCAACATTCCTCTTGTCTTGATTATGTTTTTATGGGGTCTATTAATCTTCATTTTAAATGTCATTAATTTGCTTGTTGGAGATGGAGGATTTTGGTTGCCGTTCCTTCAATTGCTGAAGACTATTTTTGTGAGTGGTTTAATTACCTGGATGATTTTGTCGCTTCAAGCGATTTATATTTTCATTGTAGAACGTAAGCGACTAAAAAAATTATCTTTCTTTCGCAAAGTGTTGATTATTCTAACTTGGCCTTTATTCGACATCTTAGATGTTCCAACCAAAATTATGGCTCTTTTCTCAAGTGGTAAATGGAAACCCATTCCACATAATGATAAAAGTGGTTTAAAAGAAATCGAAAAAGCGACTGAACAAAATTAAGGCACATTATGTATGTGCTTTTCTTTTCGCTTAAATAATTTTCGTGGTCAAAAAGACAAAAGCATGATATAATCTTAAGGCTATAGAATCAATGTTATAAAGGAGTGTATCACCAGATATGAACGCTATCGAATTGAAAAATATAACATTCTCTTATGACAAAATCAATCCGGTGATTGAAGATGTATCCTTTTCCATTGAAAAGGGCACCTACACAGTGATTCTTGGTCATAATGGTTCTGGAAAGTCGACTCTCGCAAAACTAATTACTGGACTTCTTTTAAAAGATAAAGGAAGTGTTGTCGTTGACGGAATAGAACTTGACGAAAAGAATGTATATCAAATCCGTGAAAAAATTGGTATTGTCTTTCAAAACCCCGATAATCAATTTATTGGAGCTACAGTCAAAGATGATATCGCTTTTGGCTTGGAAAATCATTGTGTCGCCCACGAATTAATGGAAGACATTATTCAAGAATATGCAAAAAAAGTCGGAATGAATGACTATTTGGATAAAGAACCTTCGTTTCTTTCTGGCGGTCAAAAACAAAGAGTGGCGATTGCGGGAGTACTAGCCATGGCCCCTGACATTATTATTTTTGATGAAGCGACCAGTATGTTGGATCCAAAAGGAAAAACCGAAATTAAAGACCTGATTTTAAAAATGAATCAAATTGTTCCCGATATTACGATTGTATCGATTACTCATGATATAGAAGAAGCTCTCCACGCTGATGAGATCATCGTGATGAATAAAGGACGAATCTTTGCGAAAGGGAAACCAGATTATATTTTTGCTGACCGTGATGCATTGGTTCAAATTGATCTAGATGTACCACTTTTGTATCGCTTAAAAGCCGATTTAAAGAAAAAAGATATAACCGTAGATGCGACAACACTCGAAGGCGTGGTGAATGAACTATGCCGATAAATTTTAGCCATGTCCATTATATATATTTGCCAAAAACACCGCTTGAATCTCACGCCTTGAAGGACATCAATTTGCGAATTGAAGAAAAGTCATTTAGTGCTATTATTGGTCACACGGGTAGTGGCAAGTCAACGCTAATTCAACACATTAATGCCTTATTAATACCAACAAGTGGGGAAGTTCAAGTAGGCTCTTTTACGATTAACAGCCATTCTAAAACCAAAGGAATTAAGCGTTTGCGCAAGACCGCTGGACTTGTTTTCCAATTTCCAGAATATCAATTGTTTGAAGAAACTGTATTTAAAGATATTGCTTTTGGTCCGAAAAATTTCGGGGCAAAAGAAGAGGATTTAAAAGCGAAAGTTAGCGAGGTTCTTGCCTTAGTTGGTCTTGATGATAGTTATCTAGATCGGTCGCCTTTCGAACTCTCAGGTGGTCAAAAACGTCGCGTTGCTATCGCTGGTATTTTAGCCATGGATCCAGATATCTTAGTCTTAGATGAACCGACAGCTGGTCTTGATCCGCAAGGGGCTCATGAAATGATGGAATTGTTTGCCAGAATTCACCGTATGGGAAAGACAATACTATTTGTCACACACGAGATGGAATACGTCTTGAAATATTGTCAAGAAGCAATTGTTATGCAAGATGGACGAATTGTATATCAAGGAAGTCCTATCACATTGTTTCAAAATGATGCTCTACTGCATCAAGTCGAAATCGAAGCCCCTTATGTAATTCAAATGGCCAATCTTTTTAAACAAAAGGGAATGCCAATCGACTTGACGAATATCAAGGATGTTTCTGATTTAGCGGCTGCCATTGCTGCTTATAAACAAGGCGGTGATGCACGATGAAAAATCTAGCCTTGGGTCGTTATACACCATTTAATACGATTGTGCATCGTCTAGATCCACGGATTAAGATTTTTAGTCTCGTTGGATTGATGGTGGCTGTTTTCTTACCATTAGGTCTTCTGGGTTATATTTTTATGATTGTTGTTCTCTTGATTTTGTTAAAACTGACGAAAATCAAGATTGTTTCCATCTATAAATCATTGAAACCAATGTGGTTTATGATGTTGTTTTTATTGTTCTTTAATTTACTTTTAATCCGGACAGGCGATGTCGCTTTCAGTATTTTCGGCTACAAAATCTATGTAAAAGCGCTGACACAAACCGTCTCCATTTTTGTGCGTTTGGCTTTAATGATAAGTATTACAACCATTTTAACAGCTTCGACAAAACCTCTTGAATTAACCTATGCGATAGAATTTTATCTCACACCATTGAAAATTATAAAATTTCCGGCGCATGAAATCGCAATGACTTTATCGATTGCATTGCGCTTTATTCCAACATTGCTAGAAGAAACAGAGCGGATTATTAAAGCACAAACCAGTCGTGGTATTGATTTAACCGAAGGTAAAATTGGCGAAAAAATTCGGGCCGTTGTTGCTTTAATCATTCCATTGTTTATATCAGCATTTCAACGTTCAGAAGAACTCGCCAATGCGATGGAATCCCGCGGTTATAATCCAAGCGGAAAACGAACACGTTATCGGATTCTCAGAGTAGCTCGGCGTGACTTTGTCTGCTTATTTATTGTGATGATCATCGTGGCACTAGCCGTCTTTTTGTCAAAGAATCCGAATCTTATTCCAGGAGTCATGCTATGAGATATAAAGTGACGATTAGTTATGACGGATCCAATTACCAAGGCTATCAAGTGCAAAACGATACACGAACAATTCAAAACGAAATCCAAATGGTTTTAACCAATATTTGTAAAGAACCGATTACGATTCATGCCTCCGGACGTACCGATGCGGGAGTGCATGCAGAAAATCAGGTTTTTCACTTTGATGCAAATAATAATATGAAACCAGAAAATTGGAAGAAAGCCCTCAATGGTTTGCTCCCGGGCGATATCTTTGTCAAAAGTGTAGAAGAAGTGGATGATGATTTTCATGCCCGATACGATGTAGCTAGTAAAGAATATATATATTTATTAAGTATTAAGGCTTATAATCCAATGCAAACGAAATACATATGTCAATATGGTAAAAATCTCGATGTTGATGTTATGAATAAGGCCGCTAAATTATTTGTTGGAACTCATGATTTCCGCTCTTTTTGTTCAAATAAAGATAGTGAAAACCCGAATTTCATACGAACCATTTTTCAATTTGATGTAACGATTGCAAATGGCATTATTGAGTTTAAAGTCGTCGGTAGTGGGTTCCTTCGTTATATGGTTCGGATGATGGTTGGTACTTTAGTTGAAATTGGACGTGGAAATAAAGATAAAAATGAAATTATTGAACGTCTGGACCAAACACAGCGAAACATTGTTCCTTATAATGCACCAGCTTGTGGTTTGTATTTGAATCATGTCACTTATAAATATTTTTTGCATAATTATCATACACATACCAAACGATGCCGCCACGCGGTTGGCGAAGATGAAGAATATGTACTAGCCGCGATTCGTAATGATTTTAAAACGTTAGGATTTAGTGACCATTATATGTCGACATTGGTTAAAGAAGATTGGAAAATGCGTGGAGAATCCTATGAACTTTCGGATTATCTTGATTCTATCAAACATCTCAAAGAAAAATATCAATCTCAAATTCGATTATATCTTGGCATGGAATGCGAATATTTTCCAAATTATGAGGCCGAACTTCGGGAACTCATTGCGAGTCAAAAATGTGATTATCTGGTTTTAGGTCTTCATTATATCCATATGACAAAAACTGGATTTATCGATACCTATTCTGGCGATTTAAAAACATCGGCTCAGATTGAGATCTATGGCGAACTTGCCTGTCAAGCTCTGCAGACTGGATTGTTTTCCATCTTTGCTCATCCTGATATATTTATGACCTCGTATCCAACCTGGGATGAAACCTGTGAAAATGTGGCACGGCAGATTTGTTATTGTGCCTTAGAAAATGATGTCCCTTTAGAAATAAATCTACGTGGTATGTATTTTTTCCCAAAATCACAACGGGGTAATCAATATCGGTATCCATACCCTTATCCTCGCTTTTTTGAAATCGCTAAAGAAATGGGAAATAAAATTATTATTGGCATGGATGCTCATGATCCAAATGAACTAACACAAGAGAAGTATGCTCTTGGTTTAGCCTTTGCCCAAGAAATCGGTTTATCTGTAGTGAAAAAAACTTCCTTCAAGAAAGTATAAAGTTTTATTGACATTCCCTAATAATTTACTTACAATTTAGATAAGGATTATAAAGGAAAGGAACCCTCATAAAATGAAAATAATTATAGGAGCCAATGGCAGTGGGAAAACAAAAAAGATAATTGAATTCAGTGCCGCTAACAATGTACCGATACTTTGCGAAAGCAAAGCACGGGCAGACAGGCTATTACAAAAAGCCCTCGGCTATGGTATCAAGATTCCACTACCCATCGTATTTGAAGATTTGAAAAATTCACCAATCAAGGTTGTATGCATTGATGAAATAAATGGTTTAATTGAAAAAGTATTCCAAGTCAAAGTTGAAGCAGTGACGATTAACGTTGATGACGTAAAAGATATTCAAGATCTCGATAATCGATTATAATGATTATAACAAGTCTCACTGTATTTGCAGGGAGATTTGTTTTTTTCTCAAGGATTAAAAAAAGCCGATAAAATAGTTACGATTTTAACAATGAAGGAGATAGTTAGTGGGATTGTTAAAAAACTAACATACTTGTGAAAAAACCAACGATTTCTTGTGCAAAAGCTATTGAAAGTAAGCGTTATCATGTATATAATGAAATTAAACTTTTAAGTATATAATGTACAAGGAGGAAAAAAAGTGAATAAGAAAATTTTAGGGATTGCTAGCGCATTAGCATTATCGGCTATTGCTGGTGTTAGCTGTGCAAAATCCGAAACGTATGTCTACTTTGGACTTGGTAACTATGCTAGTGCTTCTGCCAAAACAGTAGCTGCTGGTAATACCGTTCAATCAGACATCTATGCTGCCGCTGTTTTATTTGATCAAGATGGTAAAATTGTTGATGCTAATATCGATGTTATGCAAGCCGTTGTTAAAGCAACAACTGCTACCGCTATCGAAACAAACGTTCCTACTAAGATGAATGAAGGAACAGACTTCAAATCAAAATGGGAATTAGGCGATGCCTATGGTATGAAGGGTTCATCTGCTATTTCAAAAGAATGGTATGAACAAATGAACGCATACGAAAACTGGATCGTTGGCAAAACAATCGCTGATGTTAAAGGCGCAGGCTATAAAGTATCCAACGCTTCTCACATGTTTGTCTTAACAAACGATGCCATTAAAACTTCTGTTTCGATTACAACTGAAGGTTATCTTAATGTTATTGAAAGAGCATGGAATAATAAAGTTGCTGTCAAAGTAGCAAAAGTCGCTGATGTTCGTCTTGGATTAGGTATGCTTTCCGCTTTAGCTGCTAAACAAGTTAACGTTACAATTGGCGGAGCAATCTTTGGAAAAGACGATAAAGTTCTTGCTGCTCGTCATGATGTTTATCAAGTTCCAGTCACAATTACTGCAAGACCTGATGTAACTCCAGCTGTTTATGATGTTGC
>CAYOYG010000022.1:8387-10903 GCA_964408135.1 uncultured Eubacteriales bacterium
TGGTGGATTAACAACTTCTGCTGTTATTCTTTCTAAACACGATTTAGGACCAGTTTATGGTATGTACTATCAAGCTGCTGCCACTGTTGATAAAGCTACAGTCTTCTTCAATGGTAAGGTTTACGAACGCAAGGGTACAACTGGTGCTGGTGAATGGTACGAACAAGCTAATGCTTTCGTTTCCTACTTAGTTGGTAAGAAAGTTGCTGATGTTGAATTAAATATCAGTGCTACAACCAATAAGTTTAATGATGGCGTTCTTGCTTCTGTCACAGTTACTGTTAACGAATATGCTGAAGTTTATGCTGAAGCATTCGAAGTTGCTCAATCAACAACTCGTTAATCGATCAAAAATTACAAAAGACTCAACCACAAGTTGGGTCTTTTTCTTTCTCAAAAATACACGATATTTTCGTTGACATTTCAGGTGTATGATTGTATTATATTAATTGGCACTGTTTTGCCATTTGTGGCCCCGGTACAAACCACATATTGGTGAGGAGGAATTTATATGCAACGTCAAACAACGATGATTAAACCACAAGAAGTGGTACGCAATTGGTATGTTGTTGATGCTAGTGGTAAAACACTAGGTCGTTTAGCATCGGAAGTTTCTTTTGTTTTAACAGGTAAGAATAAACCAACTTATACACCACACGTTGATACGGGTGATTGTGTCATTATTCTGAATGCAAAACAAGTCAGACTAACGGGCGGAAAATTAGATACGAAAAATTACTACAACGCTTCGCAATACTTAGGTGGACTAAGAACGAGAAGTGCACGGACTATGGTTGCAAAATATCCTGTAGAAATGGTCGAAAGAGCCGTTTGGGGTATGTTGCCAAAAGGACGTCTAGGTCGTCAAATCTATAAAAAATTATTTGTGTATGAAGGAACAGAACATCCACATGCTGCCCAAAATCCACAAGTGCTTGAAATTAAGGAATAGGAGGAACATTCATGGTCACACGTAAAAAAGTTGCTGTTCAATATCGTGGCTTAGGTAGACGTAAGAGCTCAACTGCTCGCGTTGTCTTAACTCCAGGAACAGGAAAGATTCTTGTCAATGGTGTTGATGTTAATGAATACATGCCTTTCCCAACCTTAGTCATGGATTTAAAACAACCACTCGCTTTAACTTCAACCGTCGAACAATTTGATGTAACAGTCAATGTTGATGGCGGTGGATTCACTGGTCAAGCGGGAGCGATTCGTCTTGGTATTGCTCGTGCTTTATTAGTCGCTAGTCTTGATTATCGTGCTGTTTTGAAAAAAGCTGGCATGTTGACTCGCGATGCTCGCGTTAAGGAACGTAAGAAGTACGGTCTTAAAGGCGCAAGAAGAGCTCCACAATTCTCAAAACGTTAATCGTTGGAAGAAGATTTACTTATCACAAAAAGTTTGTCCTATCGACAAACTTTTTTCTTTGAAAAAACATAAAAAACATTGACTTATAATATGGTGCGTGCTATTATAATTAAGCGCAAGCGGGCCTGTAGCTCAGATGGTTAGAGCGTACCCCTGATAAGGGTAAGGTGGATGGTTCAATTCCATTCAGGCCCACCATAGTCAATTCATCGGTGCAAGTTATGCGCCGATTTTCTATAAAAGGGGGGAATTCTTATGTTAAAATCCTTCTTCGGTGATAAAAAATTTTATAAAGCTGTGATTGCGATTACCATTCCAATCATGATTCAACAAGGATTAACAAGTATAGTTTCCTTACTAGATAATATTATGGTTGGTCAATTGGATAAAAATGCAATTGCGGGTGTTGCTATTGCCAATCAAATTCTATTTGTTTCGATGGCTGCATTAATGGGGGGGCTAGCAGGTCCTGGCATTTTTATTACACAATATCATGGAGCGAATGATCAAAAAGGTTTACAACAATCCTTTAGAACTAAAGTCATTTTTGCCTTAGTCATTACGACATTTTTTATGATTGTCTATAGTATTTTTGGTCGATTCTTTTTTGGATTATTTCTCGATGAATCGGCCGCCATCGGTGAAGGAATGGCCTATTTTCAAATTGTTATCTTTACGATTATTCCCATCGCCATTGCTCAACTCTATGGGTCAAGCTTTCGCGAAATTGGTCGGCCAAAGACCCCTATGTATTGCGGGTTATTAGCCGTTGTTTTAAATTTCATTTTGAATTATATATTGATTTTTGGCCATTTTGGTTTTCCAAAAATGGGAGTAGCAGGCGCTGCTATAGCAACAATGATTGCTCGCAGTATCGAATGTATATGTTTAATTGCGATTGCTCATGGAAAAAAATATAGTTTTGCCGATCGGGGTTATCATAACTTTACGATCGCTCGTTCATTGTTTATAAAAATTGTCCGTAAAGGATTTCCACTACTAGGAAATGAAGTTATTTGGTCTACTGGAACAACAGTATTAGTATTGGCTTATGCCATGCGGGGCAGTGATGCAGTGGCTGCATTCACTATCTCAACCGCAGTCAGCAATCTGTTCTACACTGTTTTTGCTGGTCTTGCAACGGG
>CAYOYG010000023.1:0-10467 GCA_964408135.1 uncultured Eubacteriales bacterium
CCATCCCAAACACTCTTGCCATATGGTCTAGAACCAACATCGAGAGCATTTTTTAAAACCGCTGGTAGGGAGCGATTGTATTCAGGGGTGATAAAGAGTAAGGCATCATAGGATTGAATCGTCTTCCGAAACTCTTTATAAGAGTCTGGGGCATTGTTTTCATCATCATAATCTTGGTTATAGAGCGGAAGATTGCCTAGATCAATCAAATCAAGTGTGAGTGAATCCTTTGCCATTTCCTTTAAATTTAATGCTAGTTGTTTTGAGAATGAAGCTTTTCTTAGGCTGCCAATTAAAACAGCCACTTTACGTTTTTCCATCGTTTTTATTTCTCCTTTTATATATATGTGTTTCGTCTTTATGTATTTATTATAGCAGGAAAAAGAAAAAGCATCTGCCTAGATGCTTAACTTTTTTAAAACCGATCTTGTAGGACGCGCAAGAAAGAACTACCATATTGTTTCATCTGTAAAATATAATAGCGTTCTTCATAGATAAAGGCGAGGCTTTGTTTAAAGACTAACGCGACGCCTTGCATCTTACTGGCTTCAATGGTTTCTTGATAGGCTCCTTGGAGTGTGATCCATCCCTTATCATAGGTGACTTGAACCTCTCCTATGGTTTCTTGTTGATTTTTCTCACTATGAATAAACGATAAAGTCGCGGAGGTTTCTAGATGTGCTTGGAGTAATTTTTCTTTAAATTGACGTTGATATACATCCCAATCGACAAGATTATCATAGACAAAATCATGAATAAATCCAAATTCGTCCATCCACCCCTCATGATGACAGGATTGACAGGTGATTTGATTTCCGGTTGTCTTCAAGGTATTTATCCCTTGGCAAAATGGACAAACATACATCGCATTTTCTAATCCTTCTGTCAGGTGTTTTCCCGGGTGAGAGATCCGCTTAATTTTTTGATCTTCATAGGCATTATACGCGAGTTGTTGTTTTAAGAAAGTATCGATTTCTTCGACACTCTTTGTTTTTACATCATCGGCCTTTAAAGCAAGAGAAAAGTTCATTTCAATTCGGCGATTCTTTCGTTTGCCACTAGCCCAACGGGGTTGACTTAAAAATCCTTCTTTAATGACAACGGTCACCACATCGACATTCATCTTTTTAATAAACTTCATGATAGAAAGATCAATGTCTCCGGTGGAACCATAGAAGGTGCGATCGCCTTCAGGGAACAACATCACTGGATAGCCACGTTTCATCACTTTCATCATTTCTAAGACCGCGATGGCATCGCTTCGTCCTTTGGATTTTGGAATAACATGGGCAATCTTTGTCAGTAAAAAACGGGTAAATGGTTTTGTTAGTAATATTTCATTGGTGATGATAAAAGGAACTTTTTTTAGACTGACAGCGATATGGACAAAATCATACTTGGTGGTATGATTGGCCAGTAAAATATAGGGTTCTTTCCTGCGCAAGGAAAATCCATTGGCTACTTTAATTCGCCGCCTAGCATCCACCCACATCCATAGTTTAATGAAAGGACGTAAAAGAAGGAGTCGACAATCTTGTTGTTTATCGCTTTTACTCCGCATAAACAGATTCCTCCCATAGATATTTTTGTAAGGCAATCAAGGTTTTGGAATCTAGAATTTCTTGTTTTTGTAGCATCTTCTTTACTTCACTCTTTGTCACTAACACCGGTTCAATAAATTCATCGTCATCCGCTTTTAGTGGATGCTCGACTTTAAAACAATCTTTGGCTAAAAAGATATATAAGATTTCATTACTATACCCAAGTGCTGGATACATGGTTTGATAAAGAGTGATATCTTTGGTGGAATATCCGGTTTCTTCTTCTAATTCCCGTAAGGCACAGGCTTGCGGATCTTCTCCCGGGTAGTTAAACTTCCCTGCCGGAATCTCGCAGGATACTTTTTGAATCGGATAACGATATTGATAGGTCAGGATAATATGATGATCGGGCGTAAGCGCTAAAATAGCGGCCGCTCCTGGATGGAGCACAAACACCCGTTTTGCTTCTTTTTGATTGGGAAGAATAACACGATCTTCGACATAGGTAATAAAAGGTCCTTGATCGATGATGCGGCGACTCTTACGTTTTTCAATCATTTTTATTCACCCGACTTCGTGGGAGCCTTCTTGCGTTTTGCAAAGACACGACTACGGAATAATACGACATTAAAGGCGACAAACATCACAATCATAACTCCAATGGAGACAACGGTCATCGTCACACTTTGTGGCGCAACCCCTAGCAATAATAGTAATGGGAAGCCAAAGGCAATCGCATAAATGGATTGTAAGATTAAGTTGGTAGCCGCTGGGGTTTGGAATTGAGGGTCAATTTCTCTAAGTAAGATAATCCCCGTCGAATTGGTCCCAGTTAGCATCCCAAATAAAGAAACAAAGGCTTCTTCTGGATAATCTGGGAAGGTTTTTTTACTAACATAATAGACATATTTATATGTGACATAGAGTCCAATACCACAGATGAGAACAAGTGGTATTAATAAGTCCCCAATGACACTGATTTCAATCGCACCAATTCCAGCGATAATCATGACATCAAAGGTAAATCCACTAATCCGGTTTAATAGATAATTGTTAGGATAGACTTTGGTCATCCAACCGACTTTGCGCAGTTTCTTACAGACGACTTGAACAATGGTCGCAAAGACAGTACCAAACAAGAAGTTAAAACCAAAGATGAGTGGTTTTAAGGTGTTGCCAAGAAACCCATTGTTTGGTAAACGACTGATGAAGATAAAGAACAAATAGACAGCAAAATAGACAATGACGATTAAAGCGACTTGAATTGTAAAGCGGTCGATAGATTCGGATAAGGCAACATCATTCGGAGATGAGGTTTCTTCATTGGAAATGAAGACCGCTTCTTGCCCATCATTATTTTTAATTAAGCCTTTTCTTTTTAACTTATTTAAGTGATAAACCCCAACAAAGCAAGCGGCTAAAAAGCCAATGGCGGCGATGGTTAATCCTAAACTGGCCCCACCAACAAGCCCCCATTGGGATTCATAGATTTGACCAAAGTTAAGGGCTTGACCAGACCCTTGACCATAACCGAGTGGTAAAAGCATACCTGAGACAAATAAACTCACAGTATCGCTCATAAAGGTTACATATAAGACAACGGTAATCGCTGCTCCTATAATCCCTTGAATCAAATACGTATTCACGGTGATTAAACCAGCATCCATTACTTTATTGGTCTTTTTCTTTTTATGATCGACACTAGTTGACTTTAAGGCGATAGCGATACAGCCAATCGCTAGGGAGTGATAGGTAATCAATTCCATAAAATTATCACTGAATAAAGATGATATACCAGGAATTTGTTTTAAAATTAGAATAAGGATACCACCGATAGCTGCGGTTGGTAGAAGGGATTTGCGAACCAAATTAACCTTTCGGCGAATGATATTACTGATCAACATTATAACCATGATTAGACCAAATTGTAGCATCATCTCTTCAATCGAAATTGAGACTTCCCAGAAGTTGTTCCATAAACTCATATTTATAACTCTCCATTGCTTTCTTTTTATGCAGTGCTATTGTTTAAAAATGCACAATTTTATTATACTACCTTGGCCTAAAATTACAAAATAAAATCGACAGAAAAACACCTAATCCTTGCAACCTACAAGCGCTTTCATTTTGGCTTCATCTAAACGATAGATTGTCCACTCATTTAAAGGGATAGCTCCCAGACCTTTATAAAAGTCAATACTTGGCTGATTCCAATCTAAACAAGCCCATTCAAATCGCCCACAGTGACGCTGTAAAGCTAAATTCGCTAAATAGGTAAAAAACATCCGTCCATAGCCTTGATGACGATACGATGGTTCAATATATAAATCTTCTAAATAAAGACCAGCTTTACCTAAAAAGGTCGAGAAATTATGGAAAAACAAGGCAAATCCAATGACTTTACCTTCGATTTCACCTAAAACTACCTCGGCTTTCTTTTCTTCAAACAACCATTTACGTAAGGATTCTTCACTGGCTATCACTTGATCAATCATCTTTTCATAAATAGCGAGTTGACGGATAAAATAAAGAATCGTTGCCACATCTTCTTTGGTGGCCATTTTTAGCTGTAAAGCTGCCATAAAGATTCACTTCTTTCTAGTCGCGTAGTTCTAGCACTACTGGACAATGATCAGAACCAAAAACATCATCGCGAATGATAACTTCTTTGATTCGATTCTTTAAAGACTCTGAGACGACAAAATAGTCGATACGCCATCCCGCATTATTCGCCCGGGCATTAAACATATACGACCACCAGGTGTACTGAATTTTATTGGGATATAAATAACGAAATGTATCGATAAATCCACTGGCTAAAAGCGTGGTAAATTTGGAGCGTTCTTCATCGGAGAAACCCGCATTCATCTTATTGGACTTTGGATTCTTTAAGTCGATTTCTTGATGGGCGACATTTAAGTCGCCACACAAGATAACACCTTTATGTTGACTTAGCTTTTGTAAATAACCCCGCAGTTTATCTTCATAGACCATGCGGTAAGGTAAACGTGCTAATCCATCTTGAGAGTTCGGTGAATAGACATTGACGAGATAAAAATCCGCAAACTCAAGAGTGATAGCACGTCCCTCATCGTTATATTCTCCTTCAATGCCATAGATAACTTTGATTGATTCTTTTTTACTTAAGATCGCCGTTCCTGAGTAGCCCTTCTTCTCGGCTGAATTAAAATATTCATAATAGCCTTCAAAATCGATTTCTTTTTGTTCGATTTGCATTTTGGTTTCTTGGATACAAAATACATCGGCATCGACTTCCTTTAAAAAATCAAGAAAGCCTTTTTTAAGACAGGCTCTTAGTCCATTGGTATTCCATGTTACAAGTTTCATAAATAAGTCCTCCCTTTTTAATCTTTTAAACATCCGATAGGGACGACAAGTACGCCATCCTTACGTTGATAGGCATAGTCACTACCCGTGATAATCAGCAAGAAATCTGGTTTTGGCATTTGGTGACTTTGGATTAATTGATTTAGCTTCAGCAAATTACTGGCTGCTTTATTCAATTCTTGTGTTCCTAATTTAATTTCGACCAGTCCATATCGACCATTATCAAAATGAATAACTGCATCACACTCAAGACCATATTGATCGCGATAATGGCGAACGTATCCCCCATTAGCACCAGCATAAATTTTTAAATCGCGTAAACATAGATTTTCAAATAGAAGACCAAATGTTTGATAATCTAATAATAATTTTTCTGGTGATATATCAAGAGCGGCACAGGCTAAAGATGGATCGACAAAACTTTTTTTATTGGAACTACGAATTACGGTCTTTGATCGTAAATTGGGATTCCATGCAGGAATCTCATCAATCACATATAATTTTTCAAGGGCTTGGATATAGTTACGAATCATTGTATCTGAGATATCGCCGTAATGAAAACGAACATCCTCTAAAATGGTTTTATCCGTAACCATCGTCGATACATTACGGGAATACGAACGCATGAGAGTTCGAACTAAAAGTGGGTTTAAAGGAACTCCGACGGTTTTAGCGACATCACTTTCACACAAAGCATCGACATAATCTTTAGCTAATAAGACACTAAAATGTGGATCTTTGTCCATTGTCGAAGGCCATCCTCCTCGACAAAGTACATAAGCGATTTTTTCAATATTTAATGACGAAACAACACCATCCATCTTTGCAGTTTGATTGACAATATCCTTTAAGGATATTTGACCATTCGAATCAAGTGATTCATATAGACTCATCGGATACATCGTTAATCGACCAATTCGTCCAGTTCCCGAATGAAGAGTAGCATCTTCGATTGGTGTTGCTGATCCTGTCAAAATAAATTGCCCAGGACTATTAACATCATCCACATAAGTTCGAACTGCATTCCAAATAGTTGGAGCGAGTTGCCATTCATCAATCAAGACTGGTTTTTCTCTTTTTAATAAAACAGATGGTGCATTATTTGCTAAAGCAATATAGTCATTCATGGCGGTGGATTTTTGTAATTCGACGACACTTTTCGCATATCTTTTTGCCGTTGTTGTCTTTCCACACCATTTTGGACCCCGAATATAAATCGCCCCAATTGTTTTCAATTTTTGGGTAATTTGTTCATCCAAAATTCGCTTATAATATTGATCCATACTATCACCTCGAGTAGATTATACCATATAATTGTGCAATTTGATATAGTTTTAGTGTGTTATTTGATATATATTTAGTGTGTAATTTGATATTGTTTTAGTGTGTAATTTTAGGTTTATTGATAGAAAACAGAAAAAAGAGCTCAAATTGAGCTCTTTATATCGTTAACGAAGGAAACGTGAGAGGAAGTCTTTTGTTCGTTGTTCTTTTGGATTGCTTAAGACTTCTTCGCCTTGTTCGACGATGACTCCATTATCTAAGAAGATAACCCGGTCAGCGACATCTTTGGCAAACGCCATTTCGTGAGTAACAATTACCATCGTTAGACCTTCAGCAGCTAATTGACGCATGACATTTAAAACTTCACCAACGGTTTCTGGATCAAGCGCACTGGTAGGTTCATCAAACAAGATAAGTTGTGGTTTCATGGCTAAAGCACGTGCAATCGCCACCCGTTGTTTTTGCCCGCCAGAAAGTGAACTGACTCGCGCACAAGCAAAACTTTTCATTCCCACTTTATCGAGTAATTCTAATGCTTCATTTACGGCATCTTTTTTATTCTTCTTTAAGACTTTAATTGGTCCAATCGTACAGTTATCCAAGGCATTTTTATGACTGAATAAGTTGAAGGATTGAAAGACCATGCCAATCTTAGTTCGAATCGCGTTTTGATTGATGCCATGTTGGGTAATCTCTTCGTTTTGAAAAAATATTTGTCCACTGGTTGGTTCTTCTAGTAAATTCATCATTCGCAGCAGAGTGGATTTCCCACTACCTGAAGGACCAATGATACAGATAACTTCTTGCGGATAGACATCGAAATCGACACCCCGTAATACTTCACTTTGATCAAATTTCTTGGTGATATTACGCATCGATAATAATGGTTGTTTTTTAGCGTCCACGATCACTCACCTCCATTACTTCAGGTGCGGTTTGACTAGTCGGTAAGGAAATTTTGGATTGCATCCCCATTCGATGTTCGAGTCGTCTTAATAGATACGAAGAAGACAAGGTTAATATTAAATAGATACAAGAGATAATAAAGTAGACTTCAAATGGACGGAAGTTATTGGTAATAATAAATTTCGAACTATAAAATAAATCCGTCACCGCGATGACACTTAAGACCGCGGTATCCTTGATATTGACAATTAATTCATTGCCCATGGCCGGAATCGAATGCCGAATCGCTTGAGGAAAGATGATATGACGCATGACTTGAAAATAATTCATACCAATCGCCATACCTGCTTCATTTTGTCCTTTATCGACCGCATTGACACCACCGCGGATAATCTCGGCCATATAAGCCGCCGTATTTAAAGAGACAACGACAATCCCGGCACTAAAGGCACTCCAATAACCAAACAAGGATAAAACCCCATAATAGATTACAGTGGCTTGGACAATCATCGGAGTTCCACGGAAGACTTGAATATATATTTTCGCTAAGGTATCAAGTATTTTGGCGATGATACGATTGCGTTTACGTTCGCGTTTACTTTTTGGGAGTAGACGCAACGTAGATAGCAATAGACCAATGAGAAATCCAAATAGAGTTCCGAGTAACGAAATTACGAGTGTAATCATCACACCAGTAACAAAGACCATCCATTTGGTTTCGATTAAATACCAGACACCTGGTAAAAACCCTCGGGGCATATCGAATTAGTCCTTGTCGGCGATAATCGCCGCATTCATCCAACTTGTCCGGGTGGTTTGATCCAAGGCGGCTAAGATGGTGTTGATATCGGCCAATAAGGCGGTATCTTCATGTCGTAACGCTACTGAGACGGTAATGACAAAGTTTTCATCATATACTTCGGGTGCTGAATAGAATTCAACCATGGTTAATTGGGTTGGATATTGGGCTAACATCGCTTCCCCAATTGGCCGTTCCGCTAAAACACCATCGATACCGGAATTGGCTTCGAGTAAAGCAAGTAAGGCATCCGGATAGGTTTCATAGGCGGTACCCGCGACTAATCCAGGAACATATAAGTCGCCTTCTTCACCAGCATCATCCGCATAATCTTCAATTAAATCATTTTGGACGGTCCCGATTTGAGCGGCTAAAGTAGCACCAGCAAAATCATCAATGGTCGTTGCCGTAGCAAATTCACCACTTGTGCGAACAAGCATAACCAGTTGCGACGCATAATAAGGTGTTGTAAAGGAGACGGATTCACGACGGGTTGGTGTGTCGGTCATCCCAGCGATAATGGCGTCAATATTGCTGGATTGTAGAGCAGGAATTAACCCATCCCATGCGATTTTACGAACGCGAAGTGAATAGCCGAGTTCTTCAGCGATATGACTCGCGACCGTAATATCATAACCAGCACAATAGCTCTTACCAAAGCCTAAGAAGCCACTGTTTGCGATGGCGACAGCGCCTTCGCTTTTTGTCGTAGTGGTCCAGTTAAATGGCGCATAGCCACATTCTAGACCAATCGTTAACACACCATCTTCCAGAGTCTGCGTTTTGCATCCGGTAAGTGGTGCAACGACGAGTGCTAACGTTAATAAGGCTGCAAATTTTTTCATTTTTGTGTTTCCCCCTTGAAAATAAAAATTGCATCGCCCTATCGATGCAACCAAAACACAAAAAATTGTGTCCAAGAGATCGATAGCGCCTCCACTAGTTTAGATTTACTAGTGGGAGTCCATAAGAATCTTATTCCATGGCCCAACCATATCCTTTGTCAAGAATATGTTTCGGCAATCTTGCCTTTCCTCTATTTCTTAGGGTACCCCCTCCATAGATTACTCATCGCGATTGCTCCTCTATCAAAGTATGTTTGTAGTATAGCATCATTTAAAGTGATGTGCAAGAAGGAGTTTTTTTCTTAAAAATACCGCTGAAATTCAAACAAAAAAATCTACATGAAAATTTACATTCATTTTCCGCTTGTTTTTTAGGGGGAAATTTATACAAATTATTGCTAGCCACTATTTAAAAAATTATATACACTTTGTGTATATAAAAAAATCAATTTTTTTGCCTGAATTTTTTTGCGATTTTTCGCTGAATAAATCGCTCGTATTTCTATTGACTTTTTCGATTAATTTAGTATGATTTGGGTGACACACTTATAGAAATATAGGGTCGTTTGAACTAGTAGGGTCTAAAGGAATTATCCAATGACAGCCAGATTGTAAATTTTTGGTATCATTGGATTTTTTCTAGAAACTCCATGTGTCAATTCAATCAAATGAAGGAGGATTTTATTATGTCGAAAGTATTAGTGATTGGAGCGGGAGCCGTTGCTTCGGTTGCCATTCAAAAAATTGCGCAAAACTATGCTGTATTTGATGAGATGATTATTGCGAGTCGCACCAAACAGAAGTGTCAATATTTTGCCGATAAACTCAATAGTAAAAACATTAAAGTGAGTGCCGAAGAAGTCAATGCCGATCGGGTCGATGCCGTCGTAGCTTTGATTCAAAAACATAAACCCGCTATCGTGGTGAATGTCGCCTTACCTTATCAAAATATACCAATTATGGAAGCCTGTATCCAAACGAAAACCCATTATCTTGATACCGCCTGTGCGGAAGTCAGAGAAAAAGCCGGGTTTGAGTACGGAACCCAATGGGTATACCACGAAAGATTTAAACAAGCCGGTGTGATGGCTTTATTAGGAAGTGGCTTTGATCCAGGAGTCACCAGTGTTTTTGCTATGTATGCGAAAAAACACTACTTTGATACCATCGATACCATTGATATTTTGGATGCCAATGGTGGCGACCATGGGTATCCTTTTGCCACCAATTTTAATCCCGAAATCAATATTCGTGAAATCACAATGCCGGGACGCTACTACAAATTAGGTAAATGGGTCACGACTCCTCCATTATCTTTAAAGCATGAATACAATCTTGACCAAATCGGGATCAAAGATATGTATCTTATGTATCATGAAGAAATTGAATCCTTAGCGAAATTTATCCCGGAAGTAAAACGGATTCGTTTTTATATGAGTTTTGGTCCTAGTTATCTCAATCATTTGCGCGTCTTACAAAATGTCGGGATGACCAGTGTCAAACCACTCATGTATGAAGGCAAAGAAATTGTCCCATTACAATTTTTAAAAGCGGTATTACCTGATCCTGCAAGTCTAGGTCCACGCACGAAGGGGAAAACCAACATTGGTGTCATTGTTCGTGGTAAGAAAAATAATGTCGACAAGACTTACTATGTCTACAATGTTTGTGATCACCAAGAAGCCTTTAAAGAAACTGGCTCCCAAGCGATTGCCTATACCACCGGTGTCCCTGCTATGATTGG
>CAYOYG010000024.1:0-10368 GCA_964408135.1 uncultured Eubacteriales bacterium
CCGTTTTGTTTTAAAAAAAGCGTTGGAAGCAGGCGTTAAACCAGTTGTTGTTATCAATAAAGTGGACCGCCCGAATGCCGATATACCTCGTGCTCTCGATGAAGTAACAGTTCTATTTATTGAACTTGGTGCTAATGATGATGCCCTTGATTTTCCGGTAGTCTATGCATCTGGATTAAGAGGAACTTCTAGCTATGATCCAAATCCAGCCACCCAACAACCAACAATGGATCCTATTTTTGATACCATTATCAAATGTATTCCATCTCCAGAAGTCAATGCAAATGCACCGTTGCAATTTCAACCTGCCTTACTCGACTACAGTGATTATCTAGGTCGGATAGGGATTGGTAGAATTAAAAATGGGAAAATAAAAGTCAATGATTTTTTGAGCTGTGTTCGTCTCGATGGCAGTGTCAAACCATTCCGCGTCCAAAAGCTTTTTGGCTATTTTGGATTGAAGCGGATTGAAATTGAAGAAGCCCAAGCCGGGGAAATTATTGCTATTGCTGGATTGACCGATATTTGCGTTGGTGAAACGATTTGTGAAAATGATAAATTATTACCACTAAAACCATTAAGAATTGACCCACCAACATTACAAATGACTTTCTATACCAACAATTCACCTTTTTCTGGTAAAGAAGGAAAATTCGTTACCGCCCGTAAGGTGGAAGAACGTTTATTAAAAGAACTGCAAAAAGACGTTAGTTTGCGTGTTGATCGAATTCCAAATTCTGAATCATGGACAGTTTCAGGCCGTGGAGAGTTACATTTATCCATATTAATTGAAAATATGCGTCGCGAAGGTTATGAATTACAAGTATCAAAACCTGAAGTCATTATTCGTGAAATTGATGGGGTCAAATGTGAACCATATGAAAGTTTACAAATTGATGTTCCAGAAGAATATCAAGGGAATGTTATGGAAGCATTAGGTCCACGTGGGGCTGATCTGATTACCATGGAAACCCATGAAAATCAAGTTCGTTTACAATATGCAATTCCATCGCGGGGATTAATTGGATTTATGACGGATTTTTTAACATTAACAAAAGGATATGGCATCATTAATCATACATATCTAGATTATCGCCCTGCAAAATCTATGGAAGTTGGTGTACGCAAAAACGGCGTCCTTGTCGCTACTGACAATGGTATGTCAACGCACTATGCTTTAGAACAATTAGAAAGCCGCGGTACGATGTTTATCGAACCAGGTGTCGATGTCTATCAAGGCATGATTGTTGGCGAAAACAACTATGAGATGGATTTAGCCGTCAATGTCGCCCGGACAAAGCAACTCAGTAATATGCGTGCTGTAGGCAAAGATCATACGGTGGTATTAAAACGACCACGTCGCTTAACAATTGAAACGGCTTTGGAATACATCAATCAAGATGAACTAGTTGAAATTACTCCATTGAACTTCCGCCTAAGAAAGAAAATTCTTGATACAACAGAACGTAAAAAATACGATAGTCGTAAATAAAAAAGGAACGAATTGTTCCTTTTAATTTTGTTTGAGTAAAGAAAGTGAAACGCGTTGTTTATTTAAATCAACTTCAAGAACATAGACGTGAACAATATCGCCGATAGCTACAACATCAAGTGGATGATTGATCCGAGATAGACTAAGTTTTGATTTATGAATCATACCATCATTTTTAAGACCAATGTCGACAAAGACACCGAAATCGACAATACTACGCACGGTACCTTGCAATTGCATGCCGGGTTTTAAATCTTCAATCTTCATGATTTCTTTACGTAAGATTGGCGTAGGATAGTTGTCACGAATATCACGGAGAGGCCGTTTTAATTCTTCAAGAATATCTTTTAGTGTAAAAGGACCAATCTTGTATTTTTCAATAAGTTCTTCCTGATTTAATCCATCTAGGGCAATCTTTAATTCCGTCGAACCAATTGAATAATCTTGGAGTTTAAAATCACTTAGAAGGCGATAGACAAAAGGATAATTTTCGGGATGGATGAAAGTCTTATCTAGGGGATTATTACTATCTAAAATTTTAAGAAATCCAATGGATTGTTCGTAGGATTTTGGACCAATCCCTTTCACTTTTTTTAAATCCTCACGATTGTGAATTCCATCATTTACTTGGCGATATTCAATTATTTTTTCGGCACTCTTTGCATTTAATCCGGATACATAGCTTAACAAATTAATCGAAGCACTATTTAAATTAACCCCAACACCATTAACGACTTTTGTAATAGTAAAATCAAGACCAACCCCCAAGTTTTTTTGATTGACATCATGTTGATATTGACCAACTCCGATAGATTTAGGATCAATTTTTATTAATTCAGCAAGAGGATCAATGACACGGCGAGCAATCGAGATGGCGCTACGTTCACTGACATCTAAATCGGGAAATTCTTTGATGGCAATCGGATCGGCAGAGTAGACTGAAGCACCCGCTTCACTCACGATGATATAGCGAACATCAAGTTGATATTTTTGCAATGTTTTTGCCACGAACTCTTCACTTTCACGACTCGCAGTTCCATTACCGATTGCAATAAGATTTAATTGGTATCGTTTGATTAAGTCAACAAATTTTTTCTCAGCATCAAGAATGCGACTTTCTTTGACTTCTTCACCTATATATTTTTGATGTGGATAGATAACATCTTTTGCTAAATAATCACCAAATTCATTGATAGCGGCCAGTTTGCATCCAGTGCGAAAACTTGGATCAAACCCAAGAACACGGCGATTTTTCAAAGGCGGAGTCAATAATAATTGTTCAAGGTTAATAGTGAATAATTCTATCGCTTTTTCTTCTGCTCTTTCCGTTAATTCCGTCCGAATTTCACGTTCAATTGAGGGGAAAAGTAGGCGTTTATAACTATCATCAACGGCTTTTTGAATGAGAGCGGCGTTTGCGGTTTTTTGATAATCACACATTTTTTGAAAAATAAAAGAAGTAATATCTTGATCATCTGTTTCAACTTTTACTTTTAAGATATCTTGAGTTTCTCCCCGATTAATAGCTAGGATTCGATGATTAGCAATAAACCTTACAGGTTCTTGATAATTATAGTAGCTTTCATATACCTTACGTTCATCTTTTTCTTCATTTTTTACTAAAGTAACAATTTTACCATAGCGTTGAATAGATGTACGAGCGTATTCACGAAACACATGATTTTCACTGATGCGTTCGGCTAGAATGTCGCTAGCACCTTGTATGGCATCTTCAATCGAAACGACATTTTCATTGATATACTTTATCGCTTCTTCTTGCGCTGGTTGAATTCTGTTTTTCACCATAAAATCAGCTAAGGGTTCTAATCCATTTGCCATAGCAATAGAAGCTCGAGTTTTTTTCTTTTCTTTATAAGGCAGATAGAGTTCGTCCACTAATTTAATGGATTTAGCCTCACGAATTTGGACTTCTAAATCCGGGGTCAATTTACCTTTTTCTTGAATCATGCGGAGGACTTCTTCTTTGCGTTCATATAATTTTTCGTACGCATCATAGGTCATTTGGATGGCTTTAATTTGCTCTTCATCAAGATTTTCTGTCTTTTCTTTACGATAGCGAGCAATAAAAGGAATCGTAGCACCATCCGCAAGTAATTCAAGGGTAGCTACGACACGATTGGTTGCGATGTTAAGATCAAGTACAACTTGTTTAAGAATGATTTGGTTCATAGTATACTCCTTATTTAATGTAATAGGTGATTATGGATAATACAGAAAGAAATAAAACATTTAACATGGCAAAGTTGAGTAAATACTTCTTGGTATAATTACTATATTTTTTTGTATATATGCGGAAGGAAATTAAACTTGCTAACGAAGATACCAGTGTACCAATACTACCAACATTAACTGCTAATAGCAAGTCTTTATAATTCGTGGTGAATTTGGACAAAAAGACAGCAGTCGGTACATTGCTAATAATTTGACAAGAAATAATGCTAGTAATATAAGTGCTTTTTTCCAATAAACCGGTGACAATTGTATTGATGGCTTCGATTCGAGCAAAATTACCAGTAAAGATAAAGAAACACGTGAAAGTTAATAAAAGAAAATAATCAACTTGTTTAAAGCAGTTGCGTTCAAAAATTAGAAAATATACCATGACAATCGCGGTAATTATCAAATAATCAAAAACGCGGAATACAGCCAGAATAATTAGAATACTAAAAAGAGAAAAAATAATCATTTTACGCCGACTTGGGGTTTCCATTTTGAGCGCAGGAAGTTCAAGATGTGTTTTCGGAATAATAAAACAAATGGCTATAGTCATTACGATAGAAATTAAAAATGGTTTTAACATGATGGACATAAATTCAATGCTATCAATAGAAAAATAAGAATACAAATATAGATTTTCTGGATTGCCAAATGGGGTAAGCATCCCCCCCAAATTCGCAGCAATGTTTTGCATAATTATTGTGAAGATTAAATATTCTTCTTTGTTCGCATCTTTTAGTGTTATTAAAGTCAGAGGTAAAAAGGTTAATAATGCCATATCATTGGCGATAAACATAGAGGAAAAGAAAGTTATAAAAATAAGTCCAGCAATTAACTTGCGGGCATTATTTAATCGAGCAATGAGTTTGCGTGAGATATAGTCGAATATTCGAATTTTGGTGAAACCAGCCAAAATGAGCATAATCACAAATAATGATACCAATGTTTTTGTATCAAAATAGTGAAGATACTCTTGATCAACCGGAACAAAAAACATCGAGATAATCGCAATCAACAAGGCAATGCTAAAAACTAGTTCTTTTTTGACAAATTTACGTACTCTGATCATACAATCACCTTCACATCAAGAATAATAGCACTGCGATTATGAGTAAAGCAATGAAAATAGTTGATAATTTTGCATAATTATGCTAATATACTAATGCAATAGATTAATGTGAGTGGGGAATCCCACTCTTAATTTTTGAAAGAGGTGGATTATGGACAAAAATCAATTGAAATTACTTATTGCACCAGCGTTGGAAAAGCATCATGTTGATTTCTACGATAGTGAGTTTGTTAAAGAAGGTAAGGATTACTACTTAAGAATTTTTGTTGATAAGCCGCAAGGTGTATTTGACCTTGATACTTGTGTAGATGTCTCGGAAGACATCTCAAAAATTCTTGATCAAGCAGATCCTATCTCTCATGATTACATACTCGAAGTAAGCTCAGCGGGAGTAGAAAGACCTCTTGTTACTAAAGAAGACTTTATTCGATCTGTTGGTAAATACATCTGGGTAGTTTTGTCGGAGAAGGTAGAGAATTTTGATGAATTAATTGGCACGCTTAAGGAAGCAGATAGTCAAAGCATCAAATTAGAAATAAAAATTAAGACCCGTGTAAAAATGGTCACCATCGCTTATACACAAATTAAGTCAGCGATGACAACTGTCAAATTTTAGGAGGAAATGACCAAAAATGATTAATCCAAAAGAGTTTACTAAGGCACTCCAAGCCTTAGAAGAAACAAAGAATATTCCTCAAGATGTCGTCATCAGTGCCTTAAAAGTCGCTTTGATGAACGCCTATCAAAAAGAAAATGGGAAAGATGCTTTGGTTCGTGTTGAAATTGATCCAAAGAAAACCTTCATTGAAATGTTCAATCAAAAAATGGTGGTTGAAGAAGTTAACGATGATTTTCTTGAAATCTCCCTTGAAGATGCAAAAGAATCAAATCCAGATTATAAAATTGGGGATATCTATGAAACACCGATTGACACCAACAATTTTGATCGGATGGCAGCTCTTCATGTCAAACAAATTTTAAAACAAAAAATTCGCGAAGCCGAAAAACAAGTTGTTTATGATGAATACATTGGTAAAAAAGATGACATTGTCATCGGGGAAGTTGAACGCATTGAAAAAAACTATTGTTTGATCAACATCGGGAAAACTAGTGCCTTATTACCAAACGGAAATATGATTCCTGGTGAAAAATATTATCCTGGACAACATGTAAAAGTCTATATCAATGAAGTCGACAAAACTGGTAACGGTGCGCAAGTAGTTGTCTCGCGTAATGCACCAGGATTTCTAAAACGCTTATTTGAATCAGAAATCATGGAAGTTTATGATGGCACTGTTGAAATTCGCGCTATTGCCCGTGAACCAGGAGAAAGAGCAAAAGTTGCTGTTTCAAGTAAAGACAAAAATGTCGATGCTGCTGGGGCTTGTATCGGTCAAAAAGGGATGCGAATCCAAAAGATCACTGCTCAACTTGGCAATGAAAAAATCGATGTTATTAATTATTTTGAAGCACCAGAACTTTTTATTGCAGAAGCTTTAAAACCAGCGACTGTCTATGGGATGACTATCAATGAAGATGAAAGAAGTGCTATCGTCATTGTTCCAAATGAAGAATTTTCTTTAGCTATCGGTAAGAAAGGTCAAAATGCTCGCCTTGCCGTCAAATTGACAAAATGGCGCATTGATATTAAATCGATTGATACCGCTCACCAAGAAAAAATCCACTTTATTTCGATGAATGAAATCATCGCAAAATATGCAAAAGGAACAACAAAAGTAGTTGAAAAAGAACTTGAAATACCAGTGGTTGAAGTCGCAAAGGACGAACAAGAATCTGTAATCGTTCAAGAAAATAAAATTGAAACTATTGTCAAAAAAGTTGAAACAAAAACCCCAACTCCAGAACCTGTTATTGAGGTCGCCCCAGTGATTGCTGAAGTTAAACCAGCACCAGTGGAAGTCAAGGTTGAAGTTAAGCCTGTAGTTGAAAAAATTGAAGTCAAATTGGAACCAAAAACCGATGGCTTAAAACCACAAATCGAAATTGAACTAGAAAAAGCAGCAGCAGAACAAAAAGCCGCTCAACGTGCTAGTGAAATTCGTCGGGCTAAAATGCGGAAAGATATTGCTGAAGAACAACAAAAAATTGCAACTAATCCAAGTGCATCTTATATGCCAGTTTATACAGCAGAAGAATTAAAAGAACTCGAGGAAATCGACAAGCAAAAAACCGAAAAGAGTAAGTATGACGAAGACATCGATTACGATGAATTCGATGAGTACTACGATAAATAAGGTCTATGAACGTAAAAAAAGTACCACTACGAAAATGTGTTGCTACGCTTGAACAATTTCCCAAAAAAGACTTAATACGCATTGTAAAAAACAATGAGAACGAAGTATTTGTTGATTTAAAGGGCAAACAAAATGGGCGTGGTGCTTATCTTTCTAGAAGCATCGAAGCCCTTGAACTTGCCAAGAAAAAAAATTCATTAGGAAAGGCGTTAGAGATTGTTATTCCAAGTAGTATTTATGAAGAGTTAGAAAAAATTATCAAAATGAAAGGATAGGTGATTTTTAATGGCCGAAACAAAATTAAAAATCGATTCTTCTCATGATGCCAAAAAAGATGTCAAAAAACGGAAATCAAACGTTGAGAAATTCGTTCATCATGGTAGAAAAGAAGTCAAAGAAAAATTAAACAATGGGGTCTTTACCTATAGTGAGCCACTCAATGTTTCTGAACTGAGTCAACATCTAAATTTAACAGTAGCAGAGATTATCAAATTTTTATTCATGGAAGGTAAGATGGTGACGATTAATACACGCTTAGACGATGAATTAATCGCCCTAGTCTGTTTGAATTTTGGTTATGACTTTAAAAAAGAAAAACCAGTCGACGAAATTAACTTCGAAGAAATTGTCATCGAAGACAAAAGTGAAGATTTAAAAGAAAGACCACCCGTTGTCACAATTATGGGGCACGTTGACCATGGCAAGACAACGTTGCTAGATGCCATTCGTAAGAGTCGATTAGCCGAAAAAGAATTCGGTGGCATCACCCAAGCCATTGGGGCTTATCAAGTGGAAGTAAATGGAAAAAAGATTACTTTCATCGATACACCAGGACACGAAGCATTTACCGCTATGCGGGCTCGTGGATCTCAAGTTACGGATATTGTTATTATAGTTGTTGCCGCTGATGATGGTGTTATGCCACAAACTAGAGAAGCCATCGACCATGCTAAAGCAGCGAACGTTCCAATTATAGTCGCTATCAATAAAATTGATAAACCAGGAGTCGATCCTGAAAAGATTAAATACCCACTCTCTGATATTGGCTTAATGCCAGAAGAATGGGGAGGAGATACCATTTATCGCAATATTTCTGCGAAACGCGGCGATGGAATTGCGGATTTACTGGAAACAATACTTGTTGTTGCCGAACTTCATGAATATAAAGCCAACCCAAATCGGTATGGTGTTGGCACAGTCTTAGAAGCCGAACTCGATAAAGCTAAAGGTACGGTTGTCAATTTGTTAATTCAAAATGGCAGCATCAATGTTGGTGACTCTTTAGTTGTAGGAGCTAGTTTTGGTAAAGTCCGCCAAATGACCGATGATATGGGACGAATTATTCGTAGCGCAGGACCTTCCACACCGGTCGCTGTTATGGGATTAAGTGAAGTGCCAAATGCTGGTGATAAATTTATGGCTTTCAGTGATGAAAGACAAGCAAAATTAATCGCTGAAAAACGGATGATTCGTAAAGTTGAAGCGGAAAGAAAATCATCAAGTGCTTTGTCGCTAGATGATTTATACAATCAAATTGCTGCGGGAGAAGTATCGACGATTAATGTAATTATCAAAGCCGATGTTCAAGGTTCAGCGGAAGCCGTTAAAGGCGCTCTTGAAAAATTAAATGTAGAAGGTGTAAAAATTAATATTATTCGTTATCAAGCTGGACAGATTACTGAATCCGATGTTCTCCTCGCGAGCGCTTCTAGTGCTCTGATTTATGGGTTTAATATCCGTCCTGATGCCGCAATTCGTAAATTAGCTGAAGAAAAGAAAGTTGAAATTCGCCTTCATCGAATTATCTATGCTCTTGTCGATGAAATTGAACAAGCGATGAAAGGTTTATTAAAACCAGTCATGCACGAAGTTGTAACCGGTCAAGCCTCTGTTCGTCAACTCTTTAAAGTATCCAAAGTTGGAACAATTGCCGGATGTTATGTTACTAGTGGATTAATAAAATCCAACTCAACGGTTCGTTTAATCCGCGATGGAATCACTGTATATGATGGCAAATTATCTTCATTAAAACGTTTCCAAAGCGATGCTAAAGAAGTTAAAGAAGGCTATGAATGTGGTATCACCATTGAAAATTTCAATGATATTAAAATAGGTGATATAATTGAAGGGTATAGTATAGAAGAAGAAAAAGCTGTATAGGAGGAATTTTGAATGGCACACAAACAAAATAAAATTGCCTCGATTATTATGAAAGATGTTTCTGATATTCTGATGTTTGAGGTTAAAAGTCCTGATATTGGATTTATTACCGTTACTGGTGCTGAAGTAACAAGTGATTATTCCTATGCCAAGATATATGTCTCATTTTTGGATAAAAAGAACGTTGATGGACGCTTTGAAGCACTGCAACGTGTCAAAGGATTCGTTCGTACTTCATTATCACGGAAATTATCGATTTATAAGGTCCCGGAACTGATTTTTGTTCTGGATAAATCGTATGAACAAGGCGAAAAAATCGATCGAATATTAAAAGAAATTGAAAAGAAATAAGCTGGAATCAATCCAGCTTTTCTTTTTCCCATAATTCAAGTTTATCAAGGTTATGTAGCATCTTAAGAAAGTTGTTGCGACTTTCAGGATATTCAATGTAGAGGGCTTTTAGCCGTTGTTTGATTTGCTCTCGTTCGGTTTTTTTGTTGTTAAGACATGTCGATTCAATAACAGGAAGACTTAATTGTTTAACTGTATGTTGAATGTCTTTTTCTCTGGCATAGACAAAAGGCCGAATAAAAGTGGTTTTCTCGCGTGAGAGATACATTTTTGGAACAAAAGTGGCGATTTTTGCTCCATGAATCATGTTCATAAAAAGGGTTTCAATTGCATCATCGCCATGATGAGCGAATGCCACTTTGTTGCAAGTAAATTGTCGAGCGGCTTGAACCATCGCTGCTTTTTTCATCCGTGAGCAAATGGAACAAGGGAATTTTCCACTGTTATCCAAATTTAATTTTAAAACTTCATAGATCATTGGTCGAGATGGTATTTGATGAAATTCAATATTTTCTTTATTACAAAAATCAATTAATGGCTGAAAATCCATGTTGGGAAAGCCCATTATGATATTGATTGCGACAATTGTAAAGTTTTTTTGCGAAAACTTTTGATATAATTTCATAGCATAGAGTAAACAAACGGAGTCTTTACCACCTGAGACACCAATGGCGATTCGATCGTCATCTTCAATCAGACGATAATCGATATCGGCTTGTTTAAATGCGCCTAGAACTGTTCGCATTGCCATATGTTTACCCCCTTTGTATACTGCAATATATTATAAAAGATTTAAATGGGAA
>CAYOYG010000025.1:0-10303 GCA_964408135.1 uncultured Eubacteriales bacterium
TATACTTTACTCGAATTAAAAGAAATGGAAATTGATCCACAACATCGTTACTATCAAGCAACCATCGAAAAACTATTAAAACAATTTTGGTATATAGGGCGATCAAGAAATGGTAAAGGTCGCCATTTTGATGTATGCGTGGCGGCTATGTTATTATCGCTGGCTAGTTATGGGAAACGCCAAGATAAACAAGTGTTTGAAATCATCGATTATCTATTAGAACATCGGATGATGGATGGTGGGTGGAATTGTAATTATGATGCGATAAAACCAAGTAATAAAAGCTCACTTCATACAACATTAACTGTTCTTGAAGCCTTTGCGGAATATCAAAAACAAAATTATACCTATCGCCTTGTTGAAGTACAATCTACACTTGCATCCGCCCATGAATTTATATTGGATAAACGATTATTTCGTTCCAAAACAACGGGAGAAATTATCGATGAAAATATGACGGTCATGCACTATCCACCTCGGTGGAAATATGACGCTCCTCGAGCGCTGCTCTATTTTGCTTCTATTTATTATCCCTATGATGGACGAATGGAAGAAGCCCTCATTCGGATTAAAGACGAACTTAACAAGGGGTATCTTGCACCAGGACCACATTATCCAAATTTTATCCATTTTCGATTAGAAAAAGGAAAATTTGGGCGGTTTAAAACTCTACGAGCTCTAAGGATAATAAAACATTTTGATCCGCAATATTATGCGAGGATTATCGAAAAAGAATTTGCATACAATTAAATACAAATGTCCCTATAATCTAGGGACATTATTTTATAATAGTTTAAAATATAGTTCAACGCGATGAACCGTGCGACCATCAAAGCGATAATCGCGTCTAATAAAGAATGTTTTATCAAATGAGATATTATTTTGAATTAAGTATGTCCAGGTATAATTGAATAATTTTGGATAATTTAAATGCTTAGTCGCCTGAATGTTTTCTTGCGAAGACATACTAAAACATAGGTATTGTCCTGGGGAAATTATCATAGGTTTAAGACTTGGATGATTATCGAGTTCACGCACTGCCTTAACTGCAGCATAAACACGCGCCACTTTTTGTTTGTTGGAAATGGAGAAAAAATCTGAACTTGTTTTTACATCATTGTAGATAAAAGCAAATGTGTTTTGTCCATCTTCAATGCTACTTTGCAAATCTTCTTTAAGGGTATATAAGTTTTGGGCTAATTTATACCAAGGTATCGTTAGTCGTTGGAGTGATACACTCGGGTTATAATCAAAAAAAGATCCAATTAATTCTTGTGGTTTAAGGGTAGCGACTTGATGCGTTATTGGAGCATCAGTGATTTCTTCTTCACTGGATTTAATCCGCTTGATTGGGAGTAGTAAGTCCAGTTGACGTTCACTAATCGGAGCATCTTTTTTGAAGAATGATTCCATATCCAATATTTCCTCTAAACAGAGGTTTTGCTTATCGACATCATCATCAAATGTATATTCTTTACTTTCTAGAATTGTATTGTGCAATTCATGCCATCGTTCCATAATTGTGGCTAAAGTCGCAGGAATGACGGCATATAAACCACTTGTTAATTCGATACGATGATATGGTTCTTGTAAAATCAGACTAGATGGAATCGTCATCAAAATATGATAGACATACTTGCCATCACCGGCGCGATTTTGACCATAACCAAAATGGCGGAAACCCGGTTGCTTATGCAGTTGATGTTGTTGCATTAATTGCAACATAAGAGCCCATGCATCATCTTCGGGATGATCACTACAAGAGCTGCATTCGGCGAAAATGTAGTTGGGTAATTGAACAATGCGTAGTTCATTACTTTTTGTCGGATTATTCATAATTAATTCTCCTTTGTCGAAGGTCTTGGACAAAGTTTGCTGATTTTGGATGAGAGTAAGATCTTTTGATACATCTAGTTCTTGAAACATATTTTCAAGGTTTTGTTTATTTTGCAATAACAATATCAAGTGATTAATGACACTTTCTATATTTTGATAAAACGAAGCCTGATTTTGAATCTTGGCCATGTGACGCTTTAAAATAACTAAAGCAGTTTGTAATGAATTATCACGATAGATTACTTCAATATCTTTTAATGATAAATCAAGTTTTCGCAGAATAATCACTTGTTTAATTCGATTCAAAGTTTGTTCATCGTAAAGTCGATAACCATTTTCGTCGCGTGTCGAGTGAATGATTCCACTATCTTCCCAAAAACGGAGAGTCCGCGCCGAAAGAGGATATCGTTTTGTTATGTCACCAATTTTCAGCAATCTCATCACCTTCTTGCTTTAGCCTAAACTATGACGCAACGTCAAGGTCAAGAACATTGTAACAAAAAATGATATAGACAACAATTTTTTATGATATTGCTTGACGCAGCAGTCTGTCTATTCTATACTTAGCGCGTTTCTTAATAATATTTGTTCCTTATTCAGAAACGACGAAGGAGTTGTCTATCATGAAAAAACAAAACAAAAAGACACTTTGGAAAGTATTCCTTGTTTCAATAACGGCAGTTGCAGCTGTCTTTTTCTGGCAAATCAATACAGGAGAAAAAGCCTTTTTAAGTCGTTATAATCTAGAAGGTAAGGACCTAAAAACAATGGTGGCTACCTTGGAGAACGATACAAATGAATCGAGTGGATTTCAAGCAATCATCAATGCCCATGAACTGTTGCTATCGGATGCGACAAGAAGGATGAGTTTTCCCCTTCCTGAAGATGAATTCTATGTATCCATTGCCCCCTACATTCATCAAACACACCCATGTTCTACCCATAATTTGGTCACCTGTCGCGGTGAACTGAAGAATGAAGATTTTGTCCTGACGATTGTGAATAATCATAATCAAGAGATGATTATTCATCAACAAATGGTTCACTCCTTAAATAATGGATTTATCGGAGTCTGGCTACCCCGTAACATCGAAGTCACTATTACCATTTCACAAGGATTATTATCTGCCACCAGTACACTAACAACCTACGATACGGATAATACATGTCTCACCACACTCCAACTAAAAGAATAGTATTTTTATATCGTAATGTGTTGTATATTTTGCTATTTATCTATTGATTAAATTTGAAAAGGGGTAATCCAACTTGATGGTCAACCCCTTTTTGATTGACAAAAATGGATAAATGAATTAATGTGTATATACACGGAAGGTGATAATATGACGGGAAGACTCCACACTTGTAACTGTTTGAATTTGCGACGCGCGGCGAATAAGATTACTGCCTTTTATGATGGTTTTTTAGAAAAACATGACTTGACCATTACACAATTCTCCATCTTATCAAATGTTCGTAAACACAAAAGCATCAATGCAACTCAACTAGCGAGTTACATGGATTTAGACAGAAGCACGCTTGTTCGCAATATCAAACCTTTATTTGAAGCAAATCTGATTCTGGAAGAGGTAGTCGGAAAGTCGCGTAACTTTCAATTATCCAAGCAGGGTGAGGTTCGCTTTCAAGAAGCTTTGCAAGCGTGGAAACAAGCACAAGACCAATATGAGAACTATCTTGGTTCAAGTGAATTGGACAATTTACGTCAATTATTGTTCAAGACTATCCACATTGGAGAATAATTATGGTTACCTTAACGCAACGAATTAAAAATGTTGGATATGAATTAGGGTTTAGCCATGTTGGGGTTTGTAATGTCGATGTTTTTCAAGAACAATATGAGGCTTTAACTCAACGTAAGGGTATGTATCAATTCTTTATTGATCGACGTTATATGTTACAAGCTTGTGATCCAAAGAATATTATGAAAGAAGCGAAGGCTATTATCGGATTAATCTTTGATTTTTCCTTATATGATTATCCCAAAAATTTAATTGAACATGTCGGTCGAGTTTATTTAGCGCGGGGTTATACACCACTAAAAGACACACAATCTTGGTTGAGAATTCAACGTTTTAAAGATTTTTTAACCGAAAATAATATTCATTTTGTCGAACAAAAAATGTACTGGCCAGAACGAAGTGTTGCTGCGCGGGCTGGGATTGCAACCTTTGGTCATAATAATTTTGTTTATGCCCATGGTGGTAGTTCTTTCGTTCAACTCTATAGTTTTATTGTGGATGTACCTTTAGAATTTGATTCACCAACACTTGAAGTGCGTTGTCCTCCTAATTGCCGCAAGTGCATCGATGGTTGTCCGACAAAAGCTTTGTATGCTCCTGGAAAACTAAATCCCCAATTATGCATCGCTTATAATAACTATATGACCCAAGATAATATGCATCCTCTGGTTAGTAACAAGATCCCCTATGAACTACGTCCTTTAATTGGGCAAAAAATCTATGGATGCGATGTATGTCAAGAAGTCTGTCCGCGCAACCAAGGCGCTTTGAAGCAAGCGCGTATAAAAGATCCATTTATCGAACAAATCGCATCAAAATTTAGTCTCGACCGCATCTTATTGATGGATGATCGTTATTACCAAGACATCATTAATCCAATTATGTTTAATTATATTCGCGACCCAAAATATATTAAACGAAATGCGGCTATTGCGATGGGAAACAGTAAGAATCATGCTTTTATTCCTAGTTTAATTCAGGCATTACAAGATGTAGAACCAATCGTTCGCGAATATGCGGCTTGGGCTTTATGGCAACTTGATCCAATCCAAGCAAAAAGTATCTTTGCTTCTCATCTAAATCATGAAACGACACAAAACGTAAAGGATGAAATAACTCATCTTCTGAATCTCTAAAAAAATAATGAAGAAAATTTTCTCTTTTTCCTGTATAATAACCTTAAAAGAGAAAGAGGAAATGTAGCGATATGAACGAAATAATTATAGGATTGAACCTCTCTTGGTGGAATGATGCCATCAATTGGTTGAGAGAAATCTACGATATGTTGATGGCCTATGGTGATCAATTCATCGCGATATATTCCAGTTGGGGTCCATTAGCGTGGCTTTTTGCAGCATGGTTTGAATCGGTTTTCCCCCTCTTGCTGTTATCATTAATTACTGTTATAAATATTCAAGCTTCACAAATCCTTTTAGGACCAGTAATCGGCTGGTTTGTTGGCTTTCTTTTATCCTGGATTGGGACAACGATTGGTGCGATTACTATGTTCACCTTTTGGCGTTATCTCTCGGATAAGATTCGTTATTTTCGAAATAAAAAGAAACATGATAAAGAAATTGATAAAGTCGTCCATGAAAGCGGTAAAGGCGTCATTGGTTTGTTTTCTATTTCTTGTATTCCACTTTTACCATCTTCTATCATCAACTTTACCTATGCCTTTACAAAAATGAAAACAAAAGTCTTCATTAAAACAACCGTGATTGCCAAGTTTTTTATGATGTTACTTATGTCGATATTCGCTGGTTATTTTGATTGGTTATTTGCTGATATTTTCCGGGCTTTATTAACCACCATAATCATCCTTGGCTTCTCGCTCATCATGAATCGCAACGAAGATCGAATTGTTACTTTCGTTAAAAAAATTGCCTACAGATCAAAGAAGCTCCGTCATATGGATGAAGAAAACGATAAAGACATGCATCGTTAAAGGGGAATGAAATTATGATAAATTTATTGATAAAATTTATTTTTTTCATTCTAAGTTCAATCACTATGATTTATGAAGCAAATAATCAAAACATCGCTTCGAACAATAATAATGAACATTATCAAAAATTAGCGCTTTCCATTAATGAATTTCAAACCGATATTCTTGGAAAACCTTATCAAGTGACCATCGAACGAAGTTCCTATTTCAATCGAGTGGATTATCAACAATATAATGTTACAAATGAAGGAATCTATCAAGAAAGACATACAGAGGATTTGGGTCGAGTAATACTTGATCAAAAGGATTATTATCCAACCAACAATGAACCAGGGTTAAAATATTCCATAATGAACGAGGACGCCGTATCCATAACGGAAAATAATCCTGCTTTGACATTACCTGATTTTAATCTTTTTCCACAAGTAGATGATAAATTTGTGCATCAAACCGAAGGTAATCTACATAGTGTATCTTGTGCGACTCGCAATTTAGACTTGATTGAGAGTAATATCATTTCCGATACATTGACTTTATTTTCATTCTCAACCGCGGTCAGTACTTCGAGTACCACGAATTTCACGTTTGAGCGAGTCGAGAATACTTTAACCATCAAAATGAGTACTTATTCGAGTTTTGGTTTATTTGTTGAGGCAATTTTCACTTGGGAGTACAATGTTGATTTTTCGTTTGCTCTAGAAGATTTTCATCAAGCATTTGCAAATTGCCCACTTACGGTATTGAAAACAATGGAATTGGATCATACCTACAAAGTACCAGCCATCACCCAAAGCGGGAAAGCGAATTATTTTAAATTGGATAAGACATATGACCAATTAATGCTTCGTAGTAATGTAGAGTTGAACCCAAGCACAACATTACAATTAGTAAATCAGAACAATCAAAATCTAGAAGTGTTATTTATGTATTTTCCGTTTGATCCATATTCTGTTAGTTTCAACCTACCAAGTACAGAAGACGAAATCTACTTAAAAATTGATTACACCGGAAGGCTTATTTCCCATTTGATTTTAACCGCCCAATATGGAATTGGTTATCAAGACATTACACCCACCACTGACCAAGCATTTGATGTACTAATTGATGATAATCAGCGATTCGCTGGTAAGAAAATTACTACATTAAGTGGTCCAAGATATTATTATTTTGAATTTTCTGAATTTGATAACCGTCGATATATAACATTTAGTAAAGCCAACAATCTTACATTAACTAATGGTGTGCTTTCTGGCTATGTCTATGTCACCACGGATGAATTTTTTACAGCTTTTATAAATACTTCCTGTCGCGTAGTGGTTCGAGAATGTTTTGACGATGCGAACATAAGTTCATACTCCTCACCGATTCCACTGAAAGAGTTTTTTGATGAAACATTTATGGTGAGCCCGACTTATGGTGTCGATTATTTTACATTTACTGTTGACGAAGGAATTGGAAACCTATCCTTCTCAAAAGCAGTCACATTTTCTGTAAAAAACGCAGCAACCGGAAATTATGTATATCAAAACAATTATCAACCTGGAGTGTATATTGTTATGGTCACTGCTTCCGTTTATCAACCCTATCAAATTAAAGCAGTTGTCTATCACGATGAGATAATAACCATTGATTCAAATTATTATAACCATAACGGTCCATTTTTATCCACTTATGATTATGAGTACTCATTTTCCTTAAGTGTCAAATCGCGAGTTCGACTGGATAATATATATGGTGGTTATGAACTATATGAAGATACTACGCCCCACAAATTGATTGTTTCGAATAATCCTAAATTTGTGATTACTTTGATGCCAGGAAATTATGTTATGCGTTTTTTCTATAGCCAAATGGATTGGATATCTTTTACCTATACAAATTACGGACCGACCAATGTAAGAGCATACAACGATCCGACATACATAACACTACCCGCGACTTTGACACTAGAATTTAGTGATCCAGATGAAATATTTAAATTTGATTTTGAGAATCAAACCGGACACAACTTTAATTATACAATTCTAGATGGAACCGTCGATGGTCACTATACGACCGAAGGCAATTATGTTATGCAAGTTAATGAATTGGTTAGTGGCAATGTCTATTTTATTCATTATGGTGGGGACCAATATGAAGACGTACTTTGTTTCCTGTTTAGAAGGGGTACCACCGATACAGTAACAATTCGTGTTGATTGAGGTACAAAAACACAAAAAAAAGCAAGTCAAAAATGTAATTTGCTTCTTTTATAATTCATATAACTATCTTGTTTCACTTGGTTGGTCCATTTATAATGATAACCATAAATATTCTCTATTCGAGCAGAGTAATTACTAAGGAGGATTTATGAAAGATTTGTTACTTCGATTCCAACAAGCCTATCTTACACGCGATATAACCAAGATTGAAAATGACATTGACACCAGTGATACGACACTATTTTTGGGAACAGGAAATGAAGAGTTGTGTCTTGGTTATTCAGCCTGTCGCCAATTATTGGTGGATGATTTTAAATACTGGGGTGATGTTACTCTTGATGTTGAGAATTACTTCGAAGAAAAAAACAAGGATGTTACTTATTTTAAACTACAAGGAAGTGTTCAACGCTATTTTATTGATTCAAAAAAACGGGATCAAAGTTACCAAGAATATATTTATAAGATTATGGATGAACCAACAATGGAGCGAGAAGATAAACTCGCCTTATTAAATCTTGCACTTGGCTTAACTTATCATCGAAGAAAAGGAAGAAAGCGAAGAAATACATGGCCATTGACAATCAGTGGTGTGGTTAAAAACAAAAAAATAACATTCCTCCACTTTGGTCTTGATCTTGCCCCGTTTCCTCATCTTGATTCGAAAATTTCAAACATTAATCCATTACAGGGCATGGAAGAGAAGATTGATGTTTCTTCTTTATTTCATTATCCAGTCACAATTACGCAACAAGTATTACTTATGGATGGATTACTGGTAAGTGGTTATTTTACTATGAGCAAGGAAGAATACCAACAAGCCTACTTTCAAGAAATCCAACATATGAAAAATCAAGCAACATTGAATGTTTTATTGCAGACCAAACAAGCGCTTTTGTATGCTCTTTACAATACGAAAGACTATCTTACCATTCCTTTTCGAGCGACGATGATTCAAAAAAATGAACATTGGTCGATTCTTCATCTTTCGCATCCCCATTACTACATCTTTGAGGATTTAAAATTATCATCCCCTTTTCAATTGATTCGAAAATAACGGATAGGGAAGGAAGAATTTCGCTAAGATAATGTTGAAAGGAGGGCGAATATGGATTGGCTACAACGGATGAATCAAGTACTTGATTACATTGAACAGCACCTAGAAGATGAAATTGACTATGATCGAATTGCTCGGATTTCGTTATGTCCTTCAGGATTATTTCAAAGAATGTTTTCCATCTTGATGAATATGCCATTATCCGAATACATTCGGCGTAGACGATTATCTTCGGCAGCCCTTGATTTACAGCGAGGAGAATCTAATATATTAACGATAGCCATCCAATATGGTTACGATTCACCAGATGCGTTTACATATGCCTTCAAACGCCTTCACGGAGTGACACCTAGTCAAGCCAAGAATCAAGGTATCCAACTCAAACTTATCCCCCGACTTTCTTTCCAAATGGAACTAAAAGGAGTGATGGAAATGAATTACAAAATTATACAAAAAGATGCATTTGTTGTTATCGGCAAGAAGATTCAAACCAATCAAGAGGAAAACAAAAAAGTCCATACAATCCCAAATTTCTGGACAAAATTAAATCAAGATGGTACGACACAAAAATTATGTCAGGTCGGTGGTAATAAACCACTACTCGGAGTTTGTTATAATGGTAAACCCGATGGTAGTTTCACCTATTTGATTGGGGTAGAGGGAAAACCAAGTGCTGCCTTTGAGTCGTTAATCATACCAGCATCGACGTGGGCAGTGTTTGAAACACACGGACCGATGCCAGATGCTATCTTTCTAGTTTGGAAGGATATCTTTCAACAATTCTTTCCAACCACTGGTTATCAACATGCCGGAACACCCGATTTTGAACTCTATCCGACAGGGGATGTAGATGCAGCGGATTACCGGGCGGAAGTCTGGATTCCTATTGTTGCCAAAATCTGACATGTAAAGGATGATTATTCATCCTTTTCTTTATACTTGTGAAAATAATTGATTGATATGTGATTCAAACTGTGTTAGGATTAAGTCATATACTAACCTAAAGATAGGTTAAAATGGAGGAATAAGACATGGCTTTTTGTAAAAAATGTGGTGCGCAAATTGATGACGAAGCTGTTGTTTGTCCGTCGTGTGGTGTTGAAGTAGAAAAAAAAGCCGAGGTTCAAAAGGGCCAAGAAAAGTCGTTTGGTTATGGACTTCTAGGTTTTTGTATTCCGGTTGTTGGTCTAATTTTGTACCTGGTATGGAAACAAGAAAAACCAGGTTATGCAAAATCATCCGGTATAGGTGCGATAATTGGAGCAATAATTTCCGGTATCTCCTACATCATCTATTTTTCTGCTGTTGCTGCGCCTCTTTATAGATTTCTCTTTAATTGAAAAGACATAGATGATTTTTACCTATGTCTTTTTCTCTTTATTCGATATAATGAAACATAAGGAGTGATTTTCATGGCATTTTGTCGTAAGTGTGGTGCGCAGATTGATGATGAAGCAGTGGTTTGCCCAACCTGTGGAGTAGCGACGGGGTATAAAGCCCAATC
>CAYOYG010000026.1:0-10082 GCA_964408135.1 uncultured Eubacteriales bacterium
CTTGGAAAAACTCGACTACTATTTTTAAAATGCAAATCATAAAATTCATCAACTCGAACCTGACAGCCACAATCTTGACACACGAGTGAATCTTGCACTACTTGTAAATGAAATTCACTCAAGCAATGGGGACATTTATATAAAATTTTATCCAACCCCTCGGCATTGGGTACTTCGCCTTTATAGGCAATTCGCGCTTTTTGATTGTACGTAAAATCGTTATACCGAAAGTGTTCCATTAAGATTTGATATAAATCGTCGGCATTGTATTTCTCAAAGTCTTGTGGTTCAAATAATAGTTCATAGGAGCAAATCACTTTACCGCGGCGATTCTTTTTGGAGAAACGGGGATTAGTCAAATACCCACCATAACTTTTATAAAGAATGACTGGTAATTTATATTTCATTAATAATTTAACTGAAGCGGGATTAATGGGATGGTTGCTCCCACTGGTCGATTGAATACCTTCCGGGAAAAAGGCAATACTTCCCCCTTTTTTAATAATGGTATCAATATCTTTGATCGCTTGAAAATCGATTTGATACAGGTACTTTGGTATCGCACCAACCCATTTGAGTAAGTGGTGCTGTAGTCGATAATAAAAATGGTAAAGCCCTCCAACATAGTTGGGAGTCTTACCAATATAACCGGATGGAGCCCAGATAAAATCATCGTGTGCGGCATGTTGACCGAGCAGTATCACTTGTTTTTTGCGGTATTTCTCCACATCATAGTGATAAACAAACTCAACATTATCTCTTCTTGCAATTCGACGGAAGAAGATTAAAACTAAAGCAACAACGAATTTATTTGGCAGAGCTAATCGTCTATTTCTAACGCGAATATCAATCGTTTTTTTTCTCATGTAAAACACCTGAAAATATTATATCATTTACACTTAAATTATCAATTTAAATCGTGTGAAAATGATTGTTAATCCTAAGGGTGAATGATATGCTTAATTTAGAAGAGGAAGTGAGAGGATGATTTATTACTTTTCCGGTACGGGTAACTCTAAATTTGTCGCCCTTCAATTAGCAAAATTACTTCAAGACAATCCCCCAGTATTTATTCTTGATCCTAGTGCAGAAAAAGGTGAAATCAAAACCAATGAAAGTATTGGTTTTGTCTTTCCAATCTATGCATGGGGGACACCAAAAGTCATGATTGATTTTATTAAAAATTGGAAAAAAAATCATCCAGTTCTTGCCAACCATTTTATTTATGGTGTCGCTACTTGCGGTGAAAATGCAGGCAATGCGTTTGCGCAAATACAACGGTATATTCCCCTGCACAGCGCTTACACCGTTGCGATGCCAAACAATTATGTAATCGGTTATGAATTAGAAACCAAAGAGCAAGTTAAAGAAATTGTTCAATTAGCGACCCTTCGCCTTCAAACGATCGCCCATGAAATTGAGCAAAAACAACCTCATTTTGAAGTATCAAAAGGTTCGCTTCCCGCTTTTAAAACGGCACTTGTTGCTCCAATGATGGCGCGATTTGCCCCATTTTTAAGCCGACAATTTTATGCGGATGATCATTGTACCAGTTGTGGACTATGTGTTAAGGCATGTCCATTTCACAACATCGAAATGATTAATCAACGTCCACATTGGAAAAATCAATGTAATTTATGTCTCTCTTGTATTAATCGTTGTCCAAGTAAAGCGATTCAACACGGTAAAAATACGCAAAATCGCCGACGTTATTATTTTGATATATAATCGAATATCTCTCTGTTTAAGAACACAACAATCTGTTGCCAAAACTCGATCCACTATCGAGTTTTTCTTTATCCTTACCCCCATTAAAGTTAAGAATTTTTAATAAAAAAAGTAGTCGATCTTTTTTATAGGAAAGTCTGACTTTTTTTTCGTTACACAAGTCTTAGTTATACTAGCACCCATTTGTCTAGAATGGTATAATAACCCTTAGAGATTCTTGTTAGGAGGAATATTATGCAACGATTACTATCACCCCTTCAAGTTGGCAAGATGTATTTAAAAAACCGAATTGTCATGCCAGCACTTCATCATCTATATACGCCAGAAGGCACTATCACCGACCGTTTTAAACAATATTACTACGCTCGTGCTAAAGGTGGTGCCGGATTAATCATTATTGGTGGTTGTCGCTTTGAAGAATATGGTTCATCACCAATGATGCCTGATTTAACGAAAGAAAGTTTTGTTCCGGAGTTTAAAGTATTCACGCAAGAGATGCATCGTCTAGGTGCAAAAGTGGCAGTTCAGCTCTATCATGCTGGTCGCTATGCCATTGGCAGCAGTAAAAATATTGCCCCATCTCCTGTGTATTCTTCTTTCTCACGCACAACGCCACAAGAAATGACCATTGAAGATATCGATTATGCGATCAATGCCTGGGTCGTTGCAGCCAAAAAAGTACGCGATGCGGGTTTTGATGCGGTCGAAATCTTAGCCTCGGCTGGCTATCTAATTTCGCAATTTCTTTCTCCTGTCACCAATTTACGCACGGATGAATATGGTGGTAGTTATGAAAATCGGTGCCGCTTTCCAAAACGAGTCATTACGGAAGTGAAAGCCGCCGTTGGTGATCAAATTTCCATCATCGTACGGGTCGCAGGAAATGACTTTGTTCCCGGAAGTAATACCAATGAAAATGCGGTAGTATTTGCCAAGAAATGTCAAGAGTGGGGTGCCGACATGATTAATGTAACTGGTGGTTGGCACGAAACAACGATTCCCCAATTACCGGGCGAAGTTCCTCATGGTGGTTATAGCTATCTTGCCGCTGCTATCAAAGAAGTTGTCTCTATTCCGGTTATGGCGAGCAATCGTTTTAATTTACCTGAGTTTGCCGAAGAAGCACTTGCGATGGGAATCGCTGATTTAATTGGTTTTGGCCGACCTTTAGTCGCCGACCCTGAACTACCAAATAAAATTCGCGATAATCAATTGGAATCCATCTGTCACTGTGTTGGATGCAATCAAGGTTGCTTAGCGCGAACTTTCTTCAATAAAGCCATCGAATGTACCGTCAATCCATTTGCTGGATATGAATATGAACTTTCTGTTTCTAAAGCCCCTGTAGCTAAGAAAATCTTAGTCGTTGGTGGTGGCCCAATTGGTTGTGAAGCTGCGATTGTCTTACAACAAAGAGGTCATCATGTTACCCTGTGGGAAAAACAAGCACAACTAGGTGGTCAATTAGCCGTGGTAGCTGCCCCTCCGGGTAAAGAAGACTTTGCTCTATTAGCTACCTATCAACAAAGAATGCTTTCCAAATTAGGCGTTAATGTCGTTGTAAATAAAGAAGCAACTGTATCTGAGATTAAACAAGCTGGTTTTGATGAAATCATCTTAGCCACTGGCTCAAGACCAATCGTCTTTTCACTCCCAAGCAACGACGCGAATGTTTCCATTGTAACAGCTGAAGATGTTTTATTGAAAAAAGTCATCGTCGGTAAACACGTAGCGATTGTTGGTGGTGGTGCTGTTGGTTGTGAAGTCGCTGAATTTCTCTTAGAAAATAGCACCATATCCAAAGAAACGCTGTATTTCCTTTCTGTCCATGAAGCAGAAAAACCAGAGAAAATCAAACAATTGCTCAATACACCTCGTCGTCAAGTGTCAATTATTGAAATGAAGAAAAAAATCGGTGATGGATTTGATTTGGGTTGTGGATGGCCTGTTTTAAAACAAATAAACCGACTAAAAGCTTCTGTTTATACCCTTTCTAGTGCCAAAGCCATCGATAATGGTCAACTTGTCATTGAAAATGTAGAAGGTAAACAATCGAAGATTAAAGTAGATACCGTCATTCTTGCTGTCGGTTATCGTTCCAATAATAACCTCTACCAAGGTTTACTAGATAACCATTTATCCGTTCATATCATTGGTGATGCTCAAAAACCAAATAAAATACTGGACGGAATGGCACAAGCCGCACGACTAGCATTAACTCTATAAAAAATACAAAAAGGAATTGGAAAAACCAATTCCTTTTAATTTTTGTCTACTAAATTAGATTTATTCTTCGGCTACGTCTTTTGGATTACGTTTATTATGAAGAACTAAAGAGACACGATCACAGAATTTACCATACAATGGAACTTGCTTGTTCATAGCAAAATAAATAATGCAGAGGGTTAAGAAGATGACAATCCAAAGCGAGCAAAGTGGTGACAAAAATTTCAATATATCGGTATCGATAGTATTAAACTTTCCAAAAGCTGCAATTAAATCGGAAATCCCACCTAGTAAAAAACTGAAAAAAGCGTAGAAAATGCGGGCGGAAATCCAGACAACAATTGGTTGTAGAACCCAACTTGTCGTTTTAACGTCATTTAAAAACCAGAAGCTTAGCACTAAGACGATCAGTGCATATCGAAGTTCATTGAGGAAACAGAAGGCTAGACTCGCAAGAACAGCAATGACCATTAAACCTTTATTACCCTTCATACAGCAAAAAACCTCCTTACAGTTTCTCTTAAGCGAGAGTAAAACATCCTTATTAATATAATAAGCCAAGATAAAGAAAATCTCAATATCTTGGCTTCATTTTATACTTTAAGTAAGGAAATATCCTTTACTTCTTGATAGATTGGACGAGGATAACGATTAATTTTCTTGCCAAACTCGAAGTGAACTTCCTTCATGGCGATGTCATCGTTCGTATAATCCATTAAATTTAATCCGACCATATCGAATCCGTGTTGTTTGTAAAATCCAATTGCCGGTGTGTTACAACTCTCTGTTTCTAGAATAAAAGCCCGGGCTTGCGTATGTTGAATGGCATAATCACATATTTTATTCATTAACTTATCACCGATACCTAAATGGCGATATTCTTCTTCCACTAGAAGATTGTTAATGCGGAATAGGTCGTGCCAACTCTCAATACTACCTTCAATAAATCCAACTAATTTGCGTTTGACGAATGCCCCAAAAACCACGGGACACTCCAATCTATCACTAAACAATGTACCAACAAAACTCTTTTGAATTGGTTTAGTGAATTCTTTTAGTTGTAATTTAAAACCATTATCATCCTTGATAATGTCATAGTAAGCCTTAGTCCAATATTTAAACTCTTTTGTGTAACCTTTATAATCTTTTGCGCATATCTGCTCAATTTCCATGATGCCCTCCAAAGCATATATTATGAATATCTTCATATTAACACTTTTTACTGCTTTGTCACGCATTATTTTTATTTCATAGAATCTAAAGGCTTTCACTTTTACCCAGATAAACCATTAAATTCGTGTGTTTGTATAAGTTGTTTTTCGAAAAAATTGTTGTTATAAGAATCTATTATTTCTTTGATTTTGCTAATAAACCTTCTAAAATCATTCCCGTCTGAATGATTGGATCACGTGCGGTGGAAAAAACTGGTGAATACGCTAAATCAAGATGCGATAAATCAGTAGCATTCGCGCCATACGTAATGGCTGTCGCAAAGACATCAATACGCTTATCCACGCCGTCTTCTCCGATAATTTCAGCGCCCAATATTCGTCCGTCTTTTTTATCCACAATTGTTTTAATCGTCATATCTTTACTATTCATAAATTCCGAACGATTTGGTTTTACATCATGGCTGACAATAACATCATATCCTTCTTTGCGGGCTTCTTTCTCACTAAGTCCTGTTTGCGCAACGGTCAAATCAAAAATACGATAGATTGCTGTTCCTAGCACACCACGAAAAGCGATATGTCCACCACTGACATTATCACCGGCGATTCTTCCTGTTTTATTTGCCGTAGATCCTAGTGGACGATAAACCGGTTTTGATGAAACGATATGTTTTTGTTCAATGACATCACCACAAGCATAGATGTCTGGAATATTGGTTTGCAGATAATCATTGACTTTAATGGCTCCAAGAGGTCCTAATTCAATATTAGCTGCTTTCGCGAGTTCAACGTTTGGTTTAACCCCTGTTGCAATGATTACAATCTCGGCCGCAACAGTCCCATTACCTTCGATAGCAACACCTTTTTCATTAATTTCTACAATGTTTTTCCCGGTTAAAACTTGAACGCCATTTTTCACAAGATGATTTTCAACAAGCAAAGCCATATCTTCATCAAGACTAGGAGAAACTTGATTGACTTTTTCAATTAAAGTAACACCTATCCCAATATGATGAAAGTTTTCCGCTAATTCAAGCCCGATAAAACCGGTGCCAATAATTGCTGCTTTATGAATATTCTTCCGACGAATGAATTGGTCAATGGCAAGCATATCGTTAACATTTCTCAAGGTAAAGACATGTTTGCTATCGTTGCCTTTGATAGGGGGAACAAACGAACGTGCTCCTGTGGCAATGATGAGTTTATCATAGGCATCATAAAAGACTTCACCAGTGACTATATTTTTAACCATTACTTGTTTTTTACTTGGTTCAATCGCAAGAACTTCATGGCGAATTTTTATGTCAATATTGTATTTTTCTTTGAAAAATAGTGGATCACGCGGTGCAATTTCCTTAATATCTGTAAAATGACGACCAATAAAATATGGAGTCCCACATCCTGAATACGAGATATGACTATCTTTTTCATAAATCGTTATCGCCATATTTTTATCGTTTCGACTGGCTTTTGCGGCTGCGGATGTCCCAGCAGCAACGGCTCCAATGATGATTAATTTCATTTTTTTACTTCCCCCTTGTTTTGTTTCTTAACCTTATTATAAGACGATTGAGTTGAATTTTCTATGTATATGAAAATATCCAACACATAATACAATTGAAATGCCTAAATTTCAGCAGTAGAATAAAGGATGGAAGTGGGTGGGTTTATGCACCAAACAAGTACAGCAAAAAAAGTTTTTTCTTTCTTATTGTTTCTTGGTTTTATTAGTCTTTTATCTGATTTCACCCACGAAGGAGCTCGTAGCATCTACGGTCAATACCTAGGAGTTATCGGCATCTCAGCATTTACCATTTCTTTTATTGCTGGTCTTGGTGAATTCTTTGGCCAATCATTACGTATTTTTACCGGCATGATTGCTGACAAAACTAAAAAATATTGGACGATGATGATTATTGGTTATAGTATTAACCTATTATCCATTCCATTATTATCCTTAGTCGATGGTTCAATATGGCAGGTGGCTTTGGTGCTGATTTTGCTAGAAAGAATTGGAAAAGCTATCCGTGCTCCTGCGAAAAGTGCATTGACTTCCTTTACCTCCCCTCAACTAGGAGCTGGTAAAGCCTTCGCTATCCAAGAAGCCCTCGATCAATTAGGTGCCTTCCTTGGTCCAATTTTTATTTTTACCATTCTTTCATTCAATGGAGGAGCGTCGTTATCAAGTTATCAAATCGCCTTTGGTTATCTTGGTATTTTTGCCATATTAACGATTGTACTGTTAATCATTGCCAAAACGAAATATCCAAAACCAGATGAGTTTGAATCCAGTAAAATTGGATTAAAAATGGAGAAAAATACAACTTTTATCTATTATATGATTGCCATTAGTTTTCTTGCTCTTGGTTTTATTGATTATCCTTTATTAGCATATCATATGGACGTTCATCACACCATCGCACCAATTTACTTACCACTATTATATTCAGTGGCTATGGGAATTGATGCTATTGCGGCTTTATTTTTCGGTCATATTTTTGATAAAATTGGTATTCGATCGTTACTGATTGCCATTGGTATATCCATGTTCTTTTCACCGTTTATCTTTTTATTTGATTCCACTTTTACCACAATCATTGGTATCCTGCTCTGGGGTATTGGGATGGGAGCTCAAGAGTCGATATTAAAATCTGTCATTGCCCTCATTGTTCCCAAAGAAAAAAGAGCCACGTATTATGGCATCTTTAACTCCGTTTTTGGATTGTTATGGTTTGCAGGATCATCAATTATTGGGGTTATTTACGGATACTCATCATATGGGGTTGTAATTTTCTCGTTATCCATGGAAATACTATGTCTTATTTTCTTGATAATTTTTAATAAAAAAATAAGAAAATCAAATCCATTAGTCTAGTTCAATTTTCATGCCTGTTGCAGCATAATTTAATTGATCTTTTAATACAGGTTTCATCCATTCATAGGCTTGGATACCCGTGCAATGACCCGTATAATAAATGGTTGGATATTGGTGCAAAACTTGTGCTACTTGTTCAACGAATTCGTGTGGTTCACTGATGTTTTTCCCTGGATTATATAAGTGAAAACCACCAATCAAGAAGCGGGGTGTAACATGGTGGGATGCAATGACTTGGCGTAGTATATTTACGACGCCTCGATGGGAACAACCAGTAATGAGAACATGATTCTGCTCTTCATGAATAAGCAGATTTTGTTCATGATGAAAATCATCTTTACTCTTTTGATGATTTTTCTCCATCCATAAATCATCATTACCACTTGGCATATAATCATGGTTGTCGATGGCTGAAATTAAAGTTAACTCGTCATCAATAACATAATCATGATCAATAAGTACAAACCGAGAATCAACCATCAAATTCTTCGCTAAGCCAATTGGAAGAAAATGATGGGAGTCTGCGTGAAAATAATGGTCAATAAAAGCTTCTTTATGCACATAGATTTTTGCGTTTTGATTGAGAGAAAGAAAGGTTTGTAGGCCGCCGCCATGATCATAATGACCATGCGAAAGAACAAGAATATCAACCTTGGATAAATCGACATGTAAAGCTTTTGCATTCAAGGCAAACATTTCGTTAGCGCCCACATCAAATAAGATACGATGATGGTTGGTTTCAATGTATAAAGATAAACCATGTTGTGTTAACAAATCACAGTTCTCGACGCGTGAATTCTCGACTAGAACCGTTACTTTCATAGGTAATTACCTCACTTGCGTTTACGCTTCTTTATAATGCGATCAGCTGCCACTTTTCCAGTGACCATACTCACAGGTAGACCAGAAGGACTAAATGTCCATTGCCCTGCTTGATAAACATCCGTTATACCGGTTTCAACCGATTTAGCAATTTTTTTGAAGCGTGTTTCTGAAGGCATCGATGACTTATTAAAAGCCCATCCCGTAATGGCGCCATGCAAATTACCAGTAAATCTTTCCAGCGTTAATGGGGTTGAACATTGAACAAACGTTACTTGATTTTTAAGCGATGGGAACAGACTGTCTCCCAGGACTTGAATCACCTTATTTTGTATCATTTTTTTGCACTCTTCATACCACCCTTGTTGCTGAATATGCTGGGTCAAATGATAATCAAAAAGCGTACTAATAATGAGTCCTGTGTGCCCTTGTGGAGCCAAGGAACTGTCGCGCAAAGCTGGTATGGATATTTCGTAAGTAGTCAATTCAAGATAGAGGTTAATCCAGCGTTTTAATTCAAATTTTTCATATTCAACATCCAACTTTGCGTTCACAATATCCTGCCATTTCCCTAAGACCGGATCAGATAAACCAATTGTTTTTGGGGTATAGAAGATATGTTCACCACTGATTTTTTCAAAATAATCTGGTGCCAATTTGACACCAAGATAAACGCTCAAAATGGAGTCGCATCCTTTATTGACATCGATTACTTTTTGTTTTTCCGTGATTTTTTGCGTTCTAGATTCTGGATTGAGGCTACGATAAAAATGGGTCATGTCGGCGCACCAGACCAAGTTTTGGTATTGATAACATGTGCCATTTTGATCAAAGATTTGCTTCTTTTGTAGATCGATACGTTCGATACGACAACTTTTTGCCAAATCTACTTGTTGTTTGAGTAGGTAATCTTCTAAAAGTGAAATCAATTTTCCAGTTCCGCCACGTGGATAATTATAATCCAAATATAGACCAAAATAACTTAAAGCAAAAAAAGTAGGTGTATGTTGAAAGAAGTGCTGTGTAATCATATCAATCAATGCTTGATTTTTAGTAAAGCGTAACAAGTATTGATTAATATCTTCATTTAATTTACTCGCTTTTTTAATGTTTATTTGGTATTTAAAAAGCCATGGTAAAAGGGTTTTAAAGATATATTCTTTGTCGTCGCCTATATCCATAAACAAAGGATTATCAATGCCATATAAAACATCCATATAACGAATAGTCTTTTTAATTTCTTCACCAATCGCTATTAT
>CAYOYG010000027.1:0-9837 GCA_964408135.1 uncultured Eubacteriales bacterium
AATCAAACAGTGTCTAGCGGATGTTTTTTACATAAAAGAATCACGTAATCGATCATAATAAGTATACTCTTTTTTGTTCATAATACGAACTTTTTTATTCGATAAGGTGACCCGGATGCTAGCAACCCCATCCTTTCGATAATTTAGATGATCATAGCCAATGATGGAACTTTTTATATCATTACTTTTTAAAGTTATACTATGATTCTTACTTAGAATTAACGGGCTTCCAAGTGAGCGATAGGAATTATGATGAATTCCAGCAATCTCCGTCAATTGTATTACCTCTAAATCTTCGCCGATAAGTGCACCACCGAGTGAACGATTGTAAGCACTGGAGCCAAATGGAGTTGAAATAACAAGACCATTCCCACGGAATGTTTCAAAGTATTTTTGGTCTATCGTAACATCAATTATGGATGTCCGAACTCGATTCTCGACACGAACTTCATTAATGGCATAAAATGTTTCACTAAGATTTGTTTCGACTTGTAATAGATTGTATTGTGTTTCCACAAATGAATTTGCTTGCAATTGATTCAATAATTCTGGAATATCTTGTTCATAGAAATACATATAAAAACCAAGGGTGCCAGTCATAATGGTAATAAATAGTGTCTTATCTAAACGATTGAGGTGATTATGAATCGAACGAATTAATTTTCCATCACCACCAACGATGAAAACAAAATCCGGATTCTTGTCATCGTAAAGGTATCCTAGCTTACGTAAGTCTTCATCTAGTCTTTTTTCGATCTTTTTTGATTTTGAATCGCTTTTTGATTCAATGGCAAAGTATTTCATAAAATCATCCTTTCCATCGATTGCTTAATATTGTATCATAATTGTATAACGAGGTGAAGAACATGTCACGTGATTTAGAAATTGAAGCCAAGTATCTAGTCAACCAGGATGATTTTCAAAAATTAATCACATATTTCAATTTAAAAGAAACAGATTTTGTTGCTCAAACGAATTACTATCTTGATAATAAAAATTTGGACTTAATTCGCAAGCATCATATGGTGTTTCGTTTGCGAAACCGTGGAGACTATTGGGAAGCGACCCTCAAGCTTCCTGAATACAAACATTTAGTTGAGATTAATCAACGCCATGTCTCGGTTGATATTCATACCCTTGATCTTAATGTGTTATCCGAAATTATGCCTCATTTGAAAAAAATAGCCATTGATATAAACTCCATTCAAATTCAAGGTTCACTAACGACAAAACGGGCTCGTATTAAGTATCAGGGTGGAAACTTGGATTTAGACATATCGCACTATCGTGATATGGTTGATTATGAAGTAGAGTACGAAGTAGAATCGAATCTTGATGAAGCCAAAAGAATTGTCGAAGAACTCTTTACAAAAAACAATATAACTTCCTACAAACTCTCTATCGCAAAAATGAAAAGATGCTTAAATATAAAGGATTAGGCCGAAACCTAATCCTTTATTTCTTGTGAGCAAACTGGATAATTTGCACAATTTTCGTCACATTCTTTTGATAAAGCTTTGACTTCGCGGGGAACAAATACTTCAATTTCTTCCTCGTTATAACCAACTTGCACCATTCGATCACTAACAATGATCGGTCTTTTTAAAATGGTTGGATTCTTTTTGATAAAGCCGATTAATTCTCCAATCGTCATTTTATCCACATCCACTTTGGATTCTTTAATGACTTTTGAACGCTTTGAAATTATATCATCCGTTCCGTTTTCACTTTTCGCTAAAATCTCTTTTAACTCTTTTTCATTTAAAACGCTATTGATAATATTTTTTTCGATATAATCAAGCTTTTGATCTTTCAAAAACTCTTTCGCTTTGCGACATGACGAACAACTTGGAGAAGTATATATTTTTAACATTAATTATCACCATCACTATCATAGCATAGTTTCTTTGAAAAATCCTATTGATTTTTATAAACGCATACCACCATTAACACTTAAATTGATGCCGGTAACATAGGAAGAATCATCACTGGCCAGAAACAAAGCCGTTTTTGCTAGTTCAATTGGTTGACCGACCCGTTTTAGTGTGATTTTCGAAACCATTGCTTTCATCATATCTTCTGGAATTGTTTTTAAAATATCGGTTGCTATATTGCCTGGAGAAATGGTATTAACTCGAACTTGAGCTCCTTTACGAGCAAATTCTTTTGCCCAGGTTTGGGTTAATCCATGAATCCCAGCTTTAGCTGCTGCATAATTGGCTTGACCAATATTGCCATATTCACCAACAATCGAAGAAATCGAAATAATACTACCCTTGCCATTCATTTCCATATGAGGACCAACGTAACGAGTTAAATTAAAGACTCCCTTTAAGTCAACATCGAGAACTAAGTTCCACATTTCGTCAGTCATTTTTGGTGTCATTGCATCACGAGTTAAACCTGCATTATTGACCAATACGTCGATTTTCCCATACTTGGCAACAATTTTTTCAAAGACATCTTTACAACCTTGGGCATCGGCAACATTCAACTTCATCCATTCAACATTCTCTTTTTGATATTGAAGTTCCATCATATCAAGAGCAATAACTTTGGCGCCTTCATCGGCAAAAAGTTCGCAAATTGCTTGACCAATACCTTTTGCTCCACCTGTAACAATTGCCACTCTATTTTCTAATTTTTTCATCATTTTTCCTCCTATGATTTGCATTATTATTAATGCACACTCTGCATAAAAAAGCAATACAAAAAGAAAAGCACCTTGCGGTGCTTCTTAAACTTATTTAGCGTTTTTTAATTTATTGACTTCGTCGATAAGAAGTGGGAATAATTTGGATACATCACAAACGATACCGAGGTCAGCCACCTTGAAAATAGGAGCTGTCTTATCTTTATTAACAGCAATAATAAAGTCAGATTCTTCCATACCAGCTAAGTGTTGGATGGCTCCGGAAATACCTAATGCCATATAAACACCTGGACGAACAGTTTTACCTGTTTGACCAACTTGACGAGGTTGTTCAATCCAACCAGCATCAACAACAGCACGTGATCCAGAAACAGTAGCATTTAAAACACCAGCTAATTCACATAGTTTACCGAAGTTGGCCTTACCAACACCGCGACCACATGAAACAAGCATTTTAGCTTCTTCAATTTTTTCAATCTTAGCAGCATCTTTTTTAACTTCGATGACTTCGACTTTAAATTTAGATTCATCAAACTTAACATCGAAAGGAATAACTTCACCTTTACGGGTCTTGTCTTCGGCTAATTTTTTCATAACACCAGGACGTACCGTTGACATTTGTGGACGGTGTTCTGGACAGATAATCGTAGCCATTAAGTTTCCACCAAAAGCTGGACGAGTCATAAATAACGAACCTTCTGGAGTAACTTCAAGTTTTGTACAGTCAGCTGTTAAACCAGTGTACATTCTCGAAGATAGTCTTGGAGCGAGGTCACGACCAACTGAAGTGGCTCCGATTAAGAAAATGTTTGGCTTCTTTTCAGCAATGATTTGGTATAGAGCTTGTGAATATTGTTCAGTCAAATATTCTTTCAAGAAAGGATTATCAACAACATAAACAACATCAGCACCATAAGCGATAAGCGAGTTTGCTTGTTTGGCAACACCACTACCAAGTAAAATAGCAACTAGTTTCGATTTGGTGATATCCGCAATTTCCCGACCCTTACCAAGTAGTTCAAGGCCAATATTTTGGACGAGGCTATCACGAGTTTCTATAAAGACATAGACATCTTTGTATTCATTAATGTTCATTGTTCTATCCTCCTAAATAACAAATTTCTTTGCTAATGCTTCAGCAATAATCTTAGCACCTGTTTGTGGATCAACTTCATGAACAACACCAGCAGCTTTTAAGCTCTTGGCGAATGATTCTTTTACGCGAGTAGGCGATCCTTTTAATCCAAGTTTGGTTTCATCAAGATTTAATTTAGCCGCATTCCAGATTTGAACGCTTTTTTCGCGATAAGCATTGAGTATCCCACCAACCGTCATGTAACGAGGTGTTACTTCTTCCGCAAGAATGGTGACAAGTAAAGGTCCTTTTGCCTTCAATAAATAGGTTCTATCTTCTACTTTACGATGGGCATAGAATGCACCATCTTTGTATTCAAGACTGGATACATAGGTAATTTGTGGCAAGCCAAGCATTTCAGAAAGTTGTGGACCAACTTGGGCAGTATCACCATCGATTGCTTGACGGCCAGTAATAATTAAATCATAGTCTAATTGTTTGATAGCACCAGACAAAGCATAAGCAGTCGCCCATGTATCGGCACCGGCAAACTTAAAGTCACTGAGTAAAATCGCATCATCAGCGCCCATCGCAAGGGCTTCACGGATAGCATCATCTGCTTGAAGAGGTCCCATGCAAAGAACAGTGATTTGGGCACCAACTTTGTCTTTTAATCTTAAAGCTACTTCTAGACCAGCTTTATCATCTGGATTGATAATGGCGGGAACGCCTTCACGAATAAGGGTACCTTTAACTGGGTCAATCTTAATTTCAGCAGTATCTGGAACTTGTTTAACACATACAATAATTTTCATTTTTCCATTCCCCCTTATTTAATGACGTTACCAGAGATAACCATTCTTTGAACTTCGGATGTACCTTCATAGATTTCGGTAATCTTGGCATCTCTCATCATTCTTTCAACTGGATATTCGCGTGTGAAACCGTATCCACCATGTAATTGAACTGCTTTGGTGGTTACTTCCATGGCTGTTTCAGCAGCATAGAGTTTGCACATTGCAGCACAAAGTCCAAGGTTTGGTGATTTTAAATCTTTAGCACGAGCGGCTTGCTTAACAAGTAAACTTGCTGCTTCTACTTTTGTATACATATCGGCAATTTGGAATTGTGTATTTTGGAAGAAAGCAATTGGCTTACCAAATTGTTTTCTTTCTTGAACGTATTTAATTGTTTCTTCAAGAGCACCTTTAGCAATACCAAGTGCTTGAGCACCAATACCAATCCGACCACTATCAAGTGTTTTCATAGCAATTTGGAAGCCTTTACCAACTTGTCCAAGAAGGTTTTCTTTTGGAACACGGCAGTTATCGAAAATTAATTCGCAAGTCGAAGAACCACGGATCCCGAGTTTCTTTTCCTTTTTACCAATACTGAATCCTTCATAACCTTTTTCAACGATGAAAGCAGAAATGCCTTTGGTTCCTTGGGATTTATCGGTCATAGCGAAGACAACATAAACATCCGCATAACCAGCGTTCGTAATAAAGATCTTTGATCCATTTAGGACGTAAAAATCACCATCAAGAACAGCTGTCGTTGTTTGAGCCGATGAGTCAGTACCAGCATTTGGTTCTGTAAGACCAAAAGCACCTAACCATTCACCAGTCATTAATTTTGGTAAGTATTTTTGCTTTTGAGCTTCATTACCAAATTCGAAGATTGGTCCCATGCATAGCGATACGTGTGCACCAAGAATAACAGATGTAGTGGCACAATACTTGGAAATTTCTGTAATCGCCATCGCATACATTTCTGTATTACCACCGGCACCACCATATTGTTTTGGGAATGGTAGAGCATATAATCCAAGCTTGCCCATTAATTTCGAATTCGCAAATGGAAACTTTTCTTCTTCATCGGTTTCATGTGCGATTGGTTTTACTTCTTTTTCGGCAAATGTTCTAATAAATTTTTGGAACAGTGCCATTTCTTTTGTCATTTCAAATTCCATTGTGATTTCTCCTATCTCTTCATAACGGTAGCAAAGCCACTCGTTACAACATCCCCATTTTGGTTTTTGACATCGGTTCTTAATTTGTAGATTCCCTTATCAGGACGTACAACTTCAACAATTTCAACTTCAGCAGTCAAAGTATCACCAAGAAAAACTGGCTTGTTAAACTTTAATTCTTGACCAAGATAAACCGTACCTTCACCAGGTAGTCTATTGGCTAGAGTGGCAGAAATTAAACCAGCAGAGATAATACCATGAGCGATTCTACGACCAAAAACGGTTTTCTTTGCATATTCTTCGTCCAAGTGAATTGGATTGGTATCCAATGATACTTGAGCAAACATTTCGACATCTTTTGCAAGAATTGTTTTACTGATACTTGCTTTTTGACCAACTTGATATAACATGATTTTTCCTCCTATAAACGCATACCACCATTAACACTTAAGTTATGGGCAGTAATATAAGCGGAATCATCGCAAGCTAAGAATAAAGCAGCTTTAGCGATATCTTCTGGTTGACCTAATCTCTTTAACATTGTTTGTTCAGCAAATGCTTTTAGTAAATTTTCTGGAACTGTCTTAACGATATCCGTTAATGTGTAACCAGGTGAAATGCAGTTTACACGAACTTGTGCACCTTTGCGCGAGAATTCTTTAGCCCATGTTTTTGTTAAGCCATAAATCCCAGCTTTAGTTGCAGCGTAGTTCGCTTGGCCAATATTTCCATATTCACCAACGATCGATGAAATTGAAATAATACTTCCCTTACCATTTGCTTCCATATGTGGACCAACATAGCGAGTCAAGTTGAAAACACCCTTCAAGTTAACACCAATGACTAAATCCCATTGTTCATCGGTCATTCTAGATGTCATAGCATCGCGGGTAATCCCAGCATTATTGACTAAAACATCAATTTTTCCGTACTTGGCAACGATCTTTTCAAATACTTCCTTGCAAGCAGCACCATCGGCAACGTTTAATTTCATACCTTCGACATTTGGATTAGCATACGTTAAATCTGCCATATCAAGGGCAACAACTTTTGCTCCTTCTTGAGCAAATAGTTCTGCCATTGCTTGACCAAGACCTTTTGCGCCTCCAGTTACGACAGCGACTTTACCTTGTAATCTTCCCATTTTTTCTTCCTCCTATTATTATGGTTCGAAAACTAATTTCATAAAAAATATCATTTTCGAGAAAGCTATGTATTTTATTTCACATACTTACGAGACCATTTCACTCTCTCGCAGATTATAATCTACTACTATGGCCTTTTTGTCAATACGAATAATGTGAATATTTTTGTTAAGTTGTGATTTTTTTATCGACTAATTCGTGAAAAAAAAGATAAGTCATTTTTATTATATTTGACATTATTATTGGGACGGTGTATATTGTCAATATTAGAGTATATTGTTGGATGATTTCTTATTATTAGAGACCTACAGATGGTGAAAAGTAGGAATGAGAGCTTGCAACTTGGGTATACATTCAACTAATCGGTCATGTCCGTTATCACATATTCAAGTTCAGAGCATTTTTCTGGAGAAAAAGGGTGGCACCACGATTGATTCGTCCCTTAGGGTGCTTTTTTTATTTTCATGGAGGTTTCACATATGAAAAGAATGTTGAGCGGTATTAAACCATCGGGTAGCCTAACACTTGGCAACTACATCGGAGCTATCAAAAAATTTGTTGAGTATCAAGATGAGTATGAGTTGTATGTTTTTATTGCGAATTTACACGCGATTACAGTTCCGCAAGATAAAGCTATCTTAAAAAAGAATACAAAAGATTTAGCCGCAATGTATCTAGCCTGTGGTCTAGACCCTGAAAAAGTAACTTTATTTGTTCAAACCGATATACTAGAACACGCAACCCTCGCTTTTATTTTTGACTGCACCACCTATATGGGTGAACTAAATCGCATGACTCAATTCAAAGATAAAGTTCAAAAACAAAATGATGCCAATATTACTGTTGGATTATTCACATATCCTAATTTAATGGCAGCTGACATTTTAATGTATGATCCGGATTTTGTTCCCGTCGGCGAAGATCAAAAACAACACGTTGAATTAACCCGTGACATTGCTGAAAGATTTAATAAACGCTATGGTGATACATTTAAAATTCCACAACCATTAATTGCGGAAAGTGGTGCTCGCATTATGTCATTGTCTGACCCTAAGAAAAAAATGTCCAAATCCGATGAACCAGGTGATAAAGGTTGCATCTATCTTCTCGATGATCCTAAAACAGCCAAAAAGAAAATTATGTCAGCGATTACTGATAGTGAATCTTGTGTCAAATTTGATGAAATCAATAAACCAGGTGTTTCGAATTTATTAACAATTATGTCAGCTTTAACAAATGAAACAATTCCCCAATTGGAAGTAAAATATGCGCAAGCGAATTATGGAACATTTAAAGGTGACCTGGCGACTATTGTCGAAACATTTTTGATTGGATTACAAGCAAAATATAATCAAATTATACAAGACAAAGTTGTCGATAAAGCTTTTGAAGAAGGAGCGAAAAAAGCGAAAGCAATTGCCGCAAAAAAATTAGAAAAGGTTTATCACAAAATCGGGTTTTAACAAAGCGAGGAAACTCGCTTTTTTTATACAACAATCTTAAGTAATACGGCTTTTAAATCTTCATATTTTTTTTGCAGTGATTCTTTGGATGAGCCAACTAAGTTAAAATACAACTTACACTTTGGTTCAGTTCCTGATGGGCGGATGGCTATTTCACTTCCATCTTGCAGTATATAGCGCAAAACATTCGATTTTGGTAGGGTTAATTCCCTTTTAGCTCCAGTAGCATCGAAAGCATAACCAGATTCATAATCTTCCTTACATTGAATTTGATATTCACCAAAGGTATATGGTTGGTAATTACGTAGTTTAGCCACCATTTCATTGAGTAAAGTTTGTGAATTTGATCCATGGAAGGCTAATGAATAAACATCCTCATAATAATAGCCATATTGTTGGAACAATGATTGCAACATTTGTTGTAAAGTTAATCCTTTTGTTTGATAATATGTCTTCATTTCTAGAATCATCAATGCGGCTTGTAAAGCATCTTTATCGCGGACAAATGGAGCGAGTAAATATCCATAGGATTCTTCATATCCAAAGATAAATGGAAGGCCGTTGCTTTGTTCGCTAGCTGCAATTTTTTGACCAATGAATTTAAATCCAGTCAATGTTGATTCAACATTTAATCCAAAGGAGGAAGCAATTTTTCCGCCAAGCCTCGAGGTTACAATCGTATCGTAAATTACTCCTGAAGTAAGTTTCTTTGAAGTAACAATATAATGAATCAACAAAGCACCAATTTGGTTCCCTGTAAAATAATATGGTTGGTTATCAATCATCTCAACGACTCCGATACGATCCGCATCCGGATCGGTGGTTAGAATGATTTGAGCACGATTATGTTTAGCAATTTCTATCGCCCGTACATAAGCTGACTTTTCTTCGGGATTTGGGGTCAATGTTTTTGAGAAAGTTGGGTCTGGGCTGCATTGTTCCCAAACATAGTGAACATCGTATTTTTTATACTCTAATAAATATTTGATACCACTAAATCCTGTGCCATGTTGTGGTGAGTACACCACACGAAGGTGCGAACAATCCAAATTGGTTCGAATTTGCGTTTCCAAAATTTGGGCATAATATTCCTCGTCTATTTGTGAATCAAGTATGGTCAGGTACTCTGGTTTACGCGCAATTTTGATGGTTAATTCATTTGTAATTTCCGCATAAAATGGGTGCAATTGTGCAATTAAATCTGGTGTCAATTGACAGCCATTTTCATCGTATACTTTTAACCCATTGTACTGCTTTGGATTATGGCTTGCAGTAATGACAATACCTCCACTACAGTTTAATTTTTTTACGGCAAAAGATAGATGAGGTGTCGGTCTTAATTCAGGAAAGATGTAAGTTTTTATCGATAAACCAGTCAAAATGTCCACACATTCATCACAGAATTGTTTGGAAAGGAAACGATTATCATAGGCAATAACTACACCCCGTGTACGAGCAAGCGGGTCTTTATTCAATAAGTAGCGAGCAAAAGCTAAAGCGGCTTTCCGTACCGTATAGATATTCATGCG
>CAYOYG010000028.1:0-9748 GCA_964408135.1 uncultured Eubacteriales bacterium
ATTTGATATTGTTTAAATTCATGGGCATTTGCGAATGGATCTTTTTGACTAATAATCGATGAATCTAGATATTTACTTGCCAGAGCAAAATAGCGCTTTACCCCTTGACGATGATGGATTATTGCATCGCCTTTGAAAAATAAATAATCTAAAATGGCTTGGGCCAGTTTTTTATGGCGCCAAGTATAAAAATTGACTGGCTCCTCCAGTGGGATATCTTTATTGGTAACAAAAGGATATTGTCTTAAGATTGCGATGACTTGTTCAATTTCTTTTTCATAGCCCTTCATATGGGGATGATATTGTTTTGCACCATGTTCTCTCATTCGAATATAATGCGGCCAATCTTGCAAGGAATAGACCGCCATATTCTTGTCCCATTGATCGACAAGTCGACGTTTTTCATAGAGTAAAGAATCGAGCTTGTCTTTGGTGTAATCTTGAACACGAGAAAATAAAATTATATCGATATTTCTGCCACATATATCAATCGGGTCGAATTGAACACAACCGACACTTTGAATAAAAGACTCGATTCCTGTTTCTCCTTGATATTGATAATCCCCAAGCAATCCATGTTTATATAAAATAAAGGCTTTTGCTTGTGTTTTTGTTAATTGAATCATAATACATCGTTATAGAGTGGTGATTAGACCTGTGATGGCACTGGTATCCACATCCATAGTTAATGACCCATTGGCATCATAACCAACAAGAGCAAATCGATTTTTACCCACTTCAAGAACTTGGCTCAAACTTTGAATAAAAGTATTTGTAAATATAATCGTAATGCTTTGATCTGGATGAATCCAACAAAACTTGAGTCGTCCTTCTCCAGTGGTAGTACTGATAACATTTAAACTCATCGTTTCTTGCTCGTTTACTGTAATGGTAAAAAAGGTTTCTTTACCATAAAATTTACTATATTCTAAGGTGATATGGATTTCAACAATTCGTGATGTATCCGGTTCTAGATTGGTTTCAAAACCCCCAAGACGATCTTTATAGGTGTAACTATCGCCTTCTTTGACAATCAAAGAATCATCGTCAAAGATCTTATCTTGACTGGCGGAAAAAGAGTGACAACCAATCAAAAAAGGTAGCATTATAATTAAAATGAATAAACGTTTAACTTTCTTCATATTCCAGCTTCCCTTCCTTGACTAATCTAAATAAAAGACACAGTTTTTACCAAATCGTTTGGCATCATACATCGCTTTATCGGCCCGTTGAATCGCTTGTTCTATGGATTCTTGCTCACTTTTTAGTGTGGCTCCGATGGAAGCACTGCAAGAAGCAGAAATATTCAGCATTCTTGGCCGGCTATTTTCTATCAAAATGCGTAAACCATCCGCCACCTTCATTAAAGCGTCCTGTTCCACATCCAATAAAACGACAACAAACTCATCACCGCCATAGCGAATAACTACATCTTTTTGCTTTAAATGATAGACGATGGTTTTGGCAACTGTTTTTAAGACTTCATCGCCATACGCATGACCATACGTATCATTAATTGATTTAAAACAATCTAGGTCGATAAATAATAAACCAACGTGTTGAGCATCGTGTTTGTGTAAATGTTTTTCAAGCATTTCATCCATAAAACGACGGTTAAATAATCCGGTCAATGGGTCGGCCATATTTAAACGTTTTAATATGTCAATTTCAGCTTGTAAAAGATAGGGGGTGGCTTTATCCGTAAAGACCTCAATCGCACCGACGACTTCTCCTTCTTCAAGATAAGGAATTGTACGGACATGCACTCGAACACGATGTCCTTCTTTATGTTGGAAATAGACAATATGATCTAAGACTTTATTTTCGGCAATCGAAGTAACTAGAGGACACCCTTCTAAGCAAAGATGTTTTCCAGTTTCATCGACGTGGTTTAAAATATTATCATAGCAGAAAAATCCAACGGTTTCATTGGAGGAAAAGCCGGTCATTTGACAAGCAACCGGATTAAAATATACGATTTTTCTTTCTTTATCCACGATATATATGGCTTCGTGGAAGGAATTAAAAACCAGCTTTAATTGTTCTAAACCTTTCATAATGATTATCCTCCCATGAAAAGGAAAAAGCTGTTTTCAATCACAAGCAGCTTTCCTTTGTCTTTATCATAATATGGAATAGAATAAAAGTCCATTTGAAACCAACCAAGTCGATTAGGATTCAATCACAGGGTGTGTACTGCGCTTTTTAAAGTTGCGTTCGGCTTCGATGCGTTCATAGAAATGGCGCATAATCATCAAGTAGAGTTTATCCCCTAAGATTCGATCTTCCCAGTGGTGGTCAATACTTGGATTATCATTGACTTCAATGACATAAATCTTGCCATTGGCTTCTTTAATATCAACCCCATAAAAGCCATCACCCATTGGTTCAACCGCATCGAGGGCCGCTTGTACAACCGCTTTTGGTGCATCTTCAACGAGCATGGTATCGACCGCACCGACTTCGGCGTGTTGTCGGGTTGAGTCCCAGTTATAGATTTGCCAGTGGTTTTTGGCCATATAGTATTTACAAACATAAATTGCTTTGTTACTTAAGACACCAACCCGCCAGTCAAAACTACTCTTGACATATTCTTGGGCAATGATGATTTCACTACTGATAAATAAGAAATCCAAACGTTCTTTGAGCTCTTGTTCATTTTGAACTTTATAAACCCCTAAGGAAGAAGAACTATCTGGTCGCTTTAATACAAGTGGGAACGTAAACTTAGCCATGATATCTTTTAGTGGAGTTTTATGGGTTACAAATAAAGTCTTTGGGGTTAATATGCCATGGGAATTCATACTTTCATGCAAGTAGAGTTTATTGGCACATTTTAATATCGCCCATGGGTCATCAATAACCACTAAACCTTCCGCATACGCTAAACGGGAGAATTGATACGTATAGTCATTAACATTGGTGGTTGCCCGAATAAACAAGGCATCAAATTGAGTGACGCGACCATAATCTTCTTTCGTAATAAATTCGGTATAGAATCCGACTTTTTCGGCGGCATGTTTGAATTTGGTTAATGCGGCTTTATTGGATGGTGGGGCTGGTTCTTTGGGATCCACCAAAATCGCTAGGTCATATTTATAGTTTTTAAAGTGAGCATTGGTAAACCGCTTTTGTTGGAAATATTGAATAGCGGTTTCAATAAAGGCATCATCGGCTTCAATTTCGTTCGCAGCGATTGGATGTACCTTGATTAAGCGCCACTTACGATTCTTTTCAAACGTAAATTCAAGGAAAGGCGATTCAAATAATTTATATAAAGCGCGCGCAAGATTCGCGAGTTCTTTATCTTTGGTTTTCCCAAATAATACTTGAAGGGTAAAATGATTGGTCCGTACGTGTTTAAGACTACGACGAATTAAATCACCGACTTCATCCCCAATTGATTCAACAATCGTAGATTCGGTGAAGTCTTCGATGGTGGCTACATTGGGAATCGCGCGTAGTTCACGGGCAGACGCAAACAAGGATACATAATACCCGGTGGTTTGATAGGCATAGGAAGAACAAAGATTGAAGACCCGAAACTCACCGGTTTGATAACGGTTTTCATTGATAAATTGTTCGGCACTGGCCACTTCAATCCCAGGAATCTTCTTTAGCCAATCGAGTTCATAGTCGATGACGACCACATTACTTAAACGTCGATTTGGTTCAAATAAGACCAAATCCATTTTATTGGCTGGTTCGTTTTCACCATAGTAATTAGGAATTACCCGCGTAAACTTGAAGCCAAAAGACTCATACCAGGCGATGAGTTTTGATTGATTAGCGTCGGCTTCAAGAGTAATACGTTGTATATTGTTTTCTTTGGCCAGTTGAATGATGTGATTCAATAAGGTCCGGCCAAGTTGTAAATGGCGGAAGCTTGGTAAAACCGCAATGGAATACAAGCGCCATGTTCTTTCGTGAAGATGAATGATGGCACTCGCACACTTTTGTCCATCGTGGGTCAAAATATAGACCGTTTGATTCGGACTCAAGACACTGCGGCGGAAAGAGCGTAGGTTAAATTGACGAGAAGGATCAAAACTTAATTGTTCTAATTCCTGCAAAAAGGGGAGATCATCCGTAGTCGCTTTATTAATCATATCCATAATATACCTCTAATCTGTACATATCCTCTATGAGATGTATGATTACTATGATTATATGACAACTTGCATAAATTATAAATGGGGTTTTTGCACTTTTTAACACATTCCTTTGTCCTTTGATACAAAGAAAGAAAACATGCAAATAAAAAAGCGATGACTCATCGCTTATCTGGTGGATTGTTTACAATCGATGGATTATTTTTGGATACGACGTGCTACATAAGCAAACATGTCGGGTCCAGTATGGATACCTAAAACGGGGGTTAAAGGCGTAATGGATAAGTTGCGGATATTAAGATCACGCATTAAGGAAAGGGCTAAATCTTTCGCCTTTTGTAAATCATTACCAAAATGAATGACAAGATCCAATAATTCTTTACCAAACTTTTCCATTAATAGATTCTTCATCATAATGAGTGCACGTTTTAACCCAAAGGCTTTGGCTAAAGTGACATAGACTCCTTCTTCATTAACAGAGATAATCGGTTTAATGTGTATGATATCAGCGAGTGCACCTTCTACCTTACCTATACGTCCACCTTTTTTTAAATATTTTAGTGTATTAATCGTATACATCGCAAGAATATCATCTTGCCGCGCTTTATCAAGCAAATTAGGAATTAAGGATAGTTCAACTTTTTGTTCAATGAGTTCTAGGGCATATTCGACTAAGAGCCCTTGACCAGCGGCAAGAGTTTTTGTATCGTATTGAACCATTTGAATCCCGACGATGTCTTGTGAAGCTAAACGCAGAGCGTTATAAGTACCACTAAGACCCGATGAAATATTCAACATTAAAATCGAGTCATACCCTTCTGCTTTAATTTTTTCTACCATTGCTTCAAAATCGTGAATCATCGGTAAACTACTCTTAATGGTATGCGTGTCCATTTTTTCGTAGACTTCGGAAGAAGAGATTTCAACTTGGTCTTTGTAACTAATACCATCGATATTGATTAATAAAGGTAAAATAAAGAGATTCGAATGCTTTTGGACAAAAGTAAAGTCGAGGTTCGCTCCCGAATCGGTTAATAGGGCAATTTTCATGTTTCATTCTCCTTGATAGATGAGTTTCATTGATTTTTTGATAACGTGAGACAATCATACGCTCGGGTCAGTCGATGCCTTTTTTAACTAAAAAGGAATCGTGTCATAGTAGATGACGCCTTATTTTATCATTTTTAACTTGAATTAAAAGTATTTTTGCTCAAAGTGGCTGATTTTCAAATGACAATTGAATATCGCGTGCATTTTTTATTTATATGTGTTATTATAAAGCGTCTTTAATTTATAACTCGTTAAAAGCCATAAGTTTGCTGCGAGTCAAAATCAAACGACTCGGAGGAAACAAATGGACTTTACCCAATTTCAAATTAATCATCATTTACTAAAAGCGCTTACTACCCTACACTATAATGAACCAACACCCATTCAAGTGGAAGCAATTCCCCAATTGTTAAGCGGCGCCGATTTACTGGCGACTGCGCAAACAGGCACGGGAAAAACGGCTGCTTTTGGTTTGCCTTTATTAGAAAAAATCATCGCGCAAAAATTCAATAATGCGGCTCCTGTTTTAAAAGGACTCATTTTAGCCCCAACGCGTGAACTCGCCGATCAAATCGCAAAATCCTTAAAAGACTATGCCAAATACACAAAAGTTAAAATCAGTGTCATCTATGGCGGCGTCAATAAAGGCCCCCAAATCCGCAATCTTCAATACGGGACCGACATCTTAGTCGCGACCCCTGGACGTTTGCTTGATTTAATGAATATGGGCTTTGTTAGTTTAAAAAATATTCACTATTTCGTCTTAGATGAAGCCGATCAAATGCTCGATATGGGCTTTATCCCTGACATTAAAAAGATTGAAAAATCGATTACTTCACCGCATCAAACGATGTTATTTTCGGCCACTATGCCGGAAAAAATCACCGAACTAGCTTACGAATTTATGCACGATCCATTACGGATTGCCATTGGAAGTGTTCAACAACCAATTGATACCATTACCCAAGGCGTCTATTATGTATCGAAAGAAAATAAATCCGCCTTACTAATTCATCTATTAAAGAATGAAGCCGTTGAATCGGCCTTAATTTTCTGCCGCACAAAGCACGGTTCGGATAAACTACAAAAAGAATTGAGCACACAACCTTTTACGACGGAAATCATTCACGGTAATAAAGGCCAACAATTACGGATGAGTGCTCTACAAAACTTTAAATCCAAACAAAGTCGCGTTCTCATCGCAACCGATATTGCTTCCCGTGGTATCGATATTAGTCAAATCTCCCACATCTTCAATTATGACTTACCACAAACCCCAGAAACCTATCTCCATCGGATTGGTCGGACTGGTCGGGCTGGTCAAGTTGGTAATGCGATTAGTTTCTGTGCCCAAGATGAAAAAGATATGCTCAAAGAAATTCAAAAGCATATCGCAATGACAATCCCAGTCTTAACTTCTTCTGCTGTTCCTGCTCTTGTTATGAAAGAAGAAGGAAGAACATCCGTTAAGAAACCAAATGGTTTTGCCATGAAGAATGCTTCTCCTGTTGATCAATTCTTTAGTCGAAATTCTTCTTCAAGTCGTGGTCGTTCTCGGCAAAATAATCGCGATTATTCTAAAAAACAAGAACGCTACGATCATTACTAGATTTTTTTAATCGAACATTTAAAGACAATCCCGCGATTGTCTTTTTTCTTTGGGTTTCTTTTTGAATTTAAATTGATTATAATTACCTTATTGAAAAGGAGGATAAGAGGATGGAAAAACTACTCTTCTTCGCCCCCATTGTTCTGTGTATACTCATTGGCTTAGTTGCCTCTTATTTTATCTATCTTAAAACGCGCAAGAAAAAATGGGGATTTCTCCCCACAGTTATCTTAATGGTTGTCGGTTTAGTATTTTTAATTATCGCTTATATTCTCGCCAAACAAGATAGTGATGCCTGGGTGGATCTAGCGATGATTATTTTAGGAATGGTCTATGTTCTATCGATTGGGTCTTCCGCCATTTTAACTTTCTTATTGATGGTTTTTATCGATAAACGCCTTCTATTTAAAAATCGTCCTCAAGGTTTAGAAAACAACGATAAGTAAGCGCCATAGCCTTCTTTTTCTAGGTCTTCTTTCTTAATAAAACGTAGAGAGGCTGAATTCATACAGTAGCGAAGTCCCCCCTTTGATAGAGGACCATCATCAAACACATGCCCTAGATGAATTTTTGAATTACTGGTGCTGACTTCGATACGAACCATACCATGGGACAAGTCCTTGCTTTCAACAAGGGCTTTTTTATCGATCGGTTGACTAAAACTTGGCCACCCGCAGCCTGCGTCAAATTTGTCAAGCGAAGAAAATAAAGGTTTTCCATTAACAAGATCAACATAGATACCTTCTTCAAAATGATTCCAATAGGCATTATTAAAAGGGGGTTCTGTTCCCTTTTCAAACATCACTTTGCGTTGGCGTTCATCGAATGTGTTTTTATCGTTATTTTTCATAATATCTCCTTATTTGGATATAAAGCTTTTTGTAAAGCTACAATGCGTTTTTGCACCATCGTTTGCACATAATTTTTACTTAAAAGAGCATCATAACCATGGACAGTGCCTTTGGTATCTTCAATTTGAACTTGAACTCCAGCTTCTTGCATCTTCTTGGCATAATTGATTCCTTCATCATGCAAGCAATCAAATTCAGCAACTTCCACATACGATGGTGGAAGTGAAGCTAAAGAGGATGCATCCACTGGGGAAAACATCGCTCGTTGATTTTCTTGTGGATGTGGTAGATATTTCAACCACATCTTTCGATTGAGTGTTGCATTCCACATTGGGGTTTTTAAATATTGCTTCATCGATTCTGTTTCTTGCTTTTGATCTAAAACCGGGTAAATGAGCATTTGAAAGCAAGGCGTAAGTGTTTTTCGTTCGATGGCTAATATGGTTGTTGCGGCGGCTAGATTTCCTCCAGCACTATCGCCTACTACTACGATACGTTGTGGATCAATATTTAATTCATTTTGATGGGCAATAACCCATTGCAAAGCGGCATAACTATCTTCTAGCGCATAAGGAAATGGATGAATTGGAGCAAGACGATAATCGACAAAAATTACTTTGCATGGGGTTTGACGAGCATATTCCATCGCGAGTAGTTTATGATGAGGTGAGGCTTTAATCACAAAAGCGCCTCCATGAAAGTAAAGGAGACAAGGTAATTTCTTACTTTCGTGTTTTGGTTCATAGATAAAGAGTTGAACTTTCCCCTGATGGTAAGAAGGTATTTTAATCCGCGTTTCTTTTACATCTTTTTTTATCTTGGTCAGGCGAAAACTAAGATATAAAAAAGGATTGATGATGAAAGGCAAAAAGGTTATCGCGGGTAATTTAATATAATTGAGTTCTTTTAATTCTTCATGGAGTGGATAGCGTTGCATAGAGTCTCTCCTCTTCTTTTCTAATTTTTATGTATCTTAATGGTAGCACATTCTTACTTTCAAAATCTAGAAACATACAATCGGTTGTTTGCAATTACCGATTGTATTTGCTATGATGAGTAGGCGAAAATGACATAAAAGGAGGGGTTATTATGGAAGAAGAAACAAACAAACCGAAACGACGTATCCATTATAAAGGAACCCATCCCAAAACCTTTGCGGCCAAATATAAAGAACACCAACCCGAAAAATATCAAGCTACGATTGAAAAAATCGTATCAAAAGGCAATACTCCCGCTGGGATGCATCGTTCGATTTGTGTGCAAGAAATTATGGATTTCTTACAAATCCAACCAGGACAACGCGGTGTCGATGCGACATTTGGTTATGGTGGTCATAGTCAAGAAATCTTAAAACGATTACACCCACAAGGCCATTTATATGCGCTTGATGTTGATCCCCTAGAATTACCAAAAAGTGAAGAGCGCTTACGTTCTCTTGGCTATGATGCTTCTATTCTTTCGACGCGATTAATCAATTTTGCCCACATCGATGAGTTATTTTATGAAGTTGGAGCATTTGATTTTATCTTGGCAGACCTTGGCGTTTCTTCGATGCAGATTGATAATCCAAGTCGAGGTTTTTCCTTCCGCGTTGATGGTCCACTTGATCTACGCTTAAATCCTTTAAAAGGAATACCAGGTTTCGCTTACTTGAAAAAGATGACCCAAGAAGAAATCGAAGAGATGCTCATTGAAAATGCCGATGAACCCTATGCAAAAGCCATCGCTCATATTCTCTATTTAGACAATCAAAAAGAATCAGGCATTATGACGACTTTTCAATTAAAAAGCGCGATTAAGAATGCTCTTGGTTTCCTCCCAAAAGATGGTAAGGATGAGATCATTAAAAAAACTTGCCAACGCACCTTTCAGGCGTTACGAATAGCAGTCAACCATGAACTCATCGCCTTGCGCGATTTCTTGGATAAGATCCCGCTATGTTTAGCCCCAAATGGACGGGTTGCTATCTTAACCTTTCATTCGGGTGAAGATCGTTTAGTTAAGAAAGCCTTTCAACAATATTATCGTGAAGGTGTCTTTAAAGAAATAGCGCTGGAAGCCATTCGACCATCGATGGAAGAACAAAAAGCGAATAGTCGTGCTCGCTCAGCGAAACTTCGTTATGG
>CAYOYG010000029.1:0-9674 GCA_964408135.1 uncultured Eubacteriales bacterium
GTACGATAGATTGTTCTGGTCGATATTTTGTATGATATCGTCAAGTCGAGGCGGGTTAAATGACTTAGTATTAAATTTCTCGATAAATTGTTCAGTCGTGCCACTTTCACTACTTGTAACGAAAAACTGAACATGTAAATCATTCAAAATATGGAGTGCCGCATAAGCGAAAATATCAGGAGTTTGCACTGTGTATATAAAAGGAATTTCGATGATTAAATTGACACCATTATCGAGTGCCCACTTTGTACGTATTTCCTTGCTAAAACACATCGGATTTCCTCTTTGAGAAAAAAATGAGGGCATTAAAGCAATAATAACGTCACATTGAGTTAATCTATGAACTTCGGAAAGGTGGAACAAATGTCCAGGATGAAAAGGATTATAATCGACTATGATACCACTGGCTTTCATAAAATCACCTCACTACATGGTTATTATATAGGATAACGAATTTCATTTATACATGGTTTTATTATGTTTTTATAAGTTTGTGCTTAGATTATGGTAAAAACAAATATATTTTTGCTATAATGAAATCAACAGGGATGTTATATATTCTGCTTATAAAAAGAACAAGGGGAGAAGATTATGGAAAAAATTATGAATTTCACTTTCTATAAACTCTTATTTGAACAAAGTCTTGATGCGATACTTATTACTAATCCAACAGGTGAAATTATTGATGCAAACCCTGCCGCTTGTGATATTTTAAAAATGACAGAAAAAGAAATAATAATTGGGGGAAGAAATGCTGTTGTGGATTTAAATGATCCTCGTCTAGAAGCCGGTCTAATTGAACGTAAAAATAAAGGTTACATTCGGACTGAATTAAATCTGAAAAGAAAGAATGGAGAAATATTTCCTGTATCACTAACTTCCAAGATATTTAAAGATGAATACGGAATTGAACCTGCAGTTATTATTTTTCGCGATATCACTATTTACAAAAATGCAGAAAAAGTAGTTTTGCAAAACACCCAAGATCATAAAAAGAATGCCGAGACCGATTTTTTAACGGGAGCTTTGAATCGACGAGGTTTTATGTCTCGTTTTAGCCGTTTAATTCGTCGTTCAAAGACAAAAAACTCTCATTTTTGTTTGATTTTTGTCGATATTGACAACCTGAAAAGAATCAATGATAAATATGGCCATATTCGTGGAGATAATGCGTTAAAACGATTCACGAAGATTGTGAAAAGCACATTATTTAATAATTCGTATGTAAGCCGGTTTGGGGGCGATGAATTTATTTTGTGTCTTCCTGACACCGAACGAGCTGTTGCCATTGAAATTGCCAAGCAAATGAAAAATAAACTTCATCAAATAAAATTTAGTGGTGACAAAGAAGTTCCGTGTTTGACAGCAAGTTTTGGCGTAGTTTCTTCGCGAGATTTTAAGTGGACAAATGCTAAGGAAATTATTGCACGTGCCGATGAATATATGTATATGGCGAAACGAATCAAGGACTCTGTTTACTTTGGGGAATGATTGCCTTGTTTTATGGCCGATTAATTCGCTATAATAACTATAGAAATGAGGGATAATATGCATGTTGATAAAAATAAGTGCATTGCTTGTGGTTTATGTGTCTCGGATTGCCGCTGGCGTGCAATAAAAATAGTAGATGGGAAAGCAGATTTAGATGAAACTCGCTGTGCTAAATGTGGGCACTGTATTGCCATCTGTCCTCAAAATGCTATAGCAGGTTATGATCAATCCGAAACAAAAGAATATGATAAAAAAACCTTCGATATCGCACCGGAAACGTTATTAAATTTTATAAAGTTTCGTCGTTCAGTCCGTCATTTTAAAGCAAATAGAATTTCAGAGACTGATTTAGACATGTTGATTAAAGCGGGGCGTTTTTCACCAACAGGCGGTAATCGTGAAAATGTTTCCTATATTGTTTTTGAAGAAACAATTCAACCACTGCGCCACGCAATTATAAATGGTCTTAAATATCTTTCTGACAATGTGGACAAAAGTGATAATGTGTTTGTACGTGGGTATGCAAAATGGTGGCAAAAAATCTATAGTGAATATCAAATAAATCCGCTTGGCGAGGACCATATATTCTTTGGAGCTCCCCTTGTTATATTCGTATTGGCTCGTGAAACAGTCGATGGTGTTATTGCTTCTCACAGCATTGAAATGATGGCTCATAGTCTTGGATTAGGTGCATGTTATATAGGGGCTGCTTCCTATGTGGCCGATTTCCCGGAAGTAACTTCTTTGCTTAAACTCCCAAAAAATCGAAAAGTTGCTGCTTGTTTGGCAATTGGATATCCGTCAGTACGTTATCATCGGACAGTACCGCGTAAGTCGGCAGACATCGAGCGTCGATAATTATGAATAACATCAAATTAACTTGGCATGGTCATTCTTGTTTCTCACTTGAATATAGTAATTATATTTTGGTGATGGATCCATACAAGCATCATACTGTACCAGGGTTACCCAATTTGAGGCTTCGTGCAAACCAAGTTATATGTAGTCATAAACATCACGACCATTGCGCCATAGATGTTGTGGAGCATACAATTTCAAAATACCCATCTCCTTTTGATATTCAATATATTGATAGTTTTCATGATAAGGAACATGGGAATTTGCGTGGTAGTAATCGCATTAGCATCATCCAGTGTCAGAACATGAAATTCGTTCATTTTGGTGATCAAGGATGTTTACCAACATCTGAGCAAATGGCATTGCTGCAAAATGCAGATGTAGTTATGATACCAGTTGGCGGGTTTTACACGATTGATGCACACGATGCAAAGCAAATTGTTGATCAAATTTCACCCAAGGTTATTATTCCTATGCATTATAGAAGCGATTCATTTGGTTATGCTCAAATTGAAAAAGTGGATCCATTTGTTCAATTATTTCCGCTAGTTCATCATTATCCAAGCAATACGATTATGATTCATCCAAAGTTGGAAAATCAAGTAGCTTTATTACAATTGAACTACAATGAAAAATATTGACAAAAAATAGATGTAAGTCTATAATTTAATAGCGCTTTAAATAAGGGGTTGGTCCAATGAAGTGGCTTAAGTCTTGGCTTGTCCAGCAACTCAATGGAAAATTCACTTTCAGCGAAGAAATTACCTTTGATCCATCTTTGATAAAATCAACCAATTATTTACTTGGTTTAAAAGATGTTCATATCAGTGGTGATGGATTCTATGATCGTCAGTATGAACTATTAATGTTGCATATTCTTATTAAAGGTGTCATGATTGTACCATGCGCTCTTAGTCTTGAACCTGTCGATTATATCTTTGAAACGACCGCAGATTTGAAATATAGTTTCAATCAAACACAACAAGATGATGAAATAATTGTTGTAAAAGGTCTAGAAATTGATATAATACCAGTTGTGTGGGAATTAATATCACTTGAAATTCCTTTCAAAGTCATAAAAACAGGAGCTACCATTCAATCCAAAGGAGAAGGATGGGAAGTAAAAAGTGAGACAATTAAGTCGAACGATACACCTGTCGATCCGCGCCTTGCCAAACTTAATGATTATTTTAAAAAACAATAGGAGGTGTCATTATGGCAGTACCATTTAGAAGAACATCGAAAACTAGAAAAGCCCTACGTCGTACTCATGTTAAACTTGCCGCTCCAGGATTAGTTGCATGCAAAAATTGTGGAGAGATGATTTTACCTCATCGCGTATGCAAAAAATGCGGTTTTTACGATGGCCGTAAAGTAGTTTAATTTACATCGAAAAGCAATTTGATTAAAATGACACGCAGCAAGCGTGTTTTTTTATTTCCATAAATACTATTTACATTTGTAAAATAATTATGTATAATGGTGGCAAGAAGTGGTGCATAGTGGAAGAAAGTGGGTGATTGTATGTTCATTGGTCAATATATTCATAGTCTTGATGATAAAAATCGCTTAACAATCCCATCAAAGTTTCGTGGTAAGCTCGGTGAAAAGGCAATCATGACCATTGGGTTTGATAACTGTATCGCGATTTACACGCAAGAAGAATGGAATAACTTACAAGCTAAATTGCTCGCTTTGAATTCAAATCAAAGCGATACTCGTAAATACATTCGATTCTTAATAGGCAGTGCTTCTGAATGTGAATGTGATAGTAATGGTCGTGTGATAATTCCTACAAACTTATTACAGTTTGCTGGAATTAAAAAGGAAACCATCGTTCTTGGTAGTTTAAATCACATTGAAATTTGGGCAAGTGAACAATGGCAACGTTACTACGATGATGCGAGTAAGCATTTCAACGAAGTAGCAGAAAAACTTGAGTTCTAGCTATGGAATTCAAGCACATTCCAGTACTTTTAAACGAATGTTTAGAAGGACTGAAGATTAAACAAGATGGTATATATGTCGATGCAACACTCGGTGGAGCAGGACATAGTTATCATATAGTAAAGAAGTTAAGTAGTGCTGGGCATCTGTATGGTTTCGACCAAGATGCAGCAGCCATCGAGGCATCAAAGCAACATCTATCCTCTCTCTCTCTCAATAATTACACATTTATACATGCAAATTTTAAAGAAATAAGGCAGGTGCTTGAAACGTATAATGTGCATGCGATCGATGGTGCTTTATTTGATTTAGGTGTCTCTTCTTTTCAACTAGATAGTGGTGAAAGAGGTTTCTCATACAATTTTAATACCACTTTAGATATGCGAATGGATCAACGACAAAGTCTAAGTGCCTATGAAGTAGTTAATCAATATTCTGAAAAAGAATTAGCCGATCTCATCTTCCGTTATGGAGAAGAAAAGTATGCGCGAAGTATTGCACGAAACATTGTCAATAGACGTCAAAATGAAGAAATCCGTACAACGTTTGAATTAGTCGATATTATAAAAGCTTCTATTCCAATGAAAAGTAAAATGGAAAAAGGTCATCCTGCGAAAAGAACTTTTCAAGCAATTCGAATCGAAGTAAACCAAGAATTAACCATTTTACGAAATAGTCTAGAAGAAACAGCCAAATTATTACGTAGTGGTGGCCGGTTATGCGTGATTACGTTCCATTCATTAGAAGATCGAATTGTTAAAGAACTGTTTAAAGACTTGACAAGTGAACCAGAGTGGAATCGAAATATGCCAGTTAGATTAGAAAAAATACAGCTTCCATATCGTTTGATAACCAACAAACCGATGACGAGCCAAGAAGAAGAACTAACGACAAACAATCGGGCTCATAGTGCTAAATTACGTATTATAGAAAAAATCTAAAGGAGGTAAACCATGAAATTAAAAAAACTCAATCGCACATCATTTGATCGTCGAATTCGTATCTTTTTTGGTATTAGTTTATTAATGTTCTTATTTGCCTTTTTAGTGCTTCAACCATTTAATGATCAACAAAAAATAGTGAATTTATCATTAAATGATGAGATTGCGATGTTACAAAACGAAAATAATACATTACGAAAATAAAAAGGGCATGGCCCTTTTTATTTATTTTTTCCTAATTTCATCAATAGATCGCCAATGTCTCTTGTTGCATTTGGACGGGCAATTTTCGCCATTTCCAAACGCATTTCATCGAGGATTTGAGGATGGTCGATTATATTGGTGAGCAAATCTATAATTTGTTCATCGTATCGAATGTATTCGCAAGCTTTTCGTGCACGAAGGAAAAGCATATTATCATATTCTTGCCATGGTAGTTTTTTGCTAGCAATAATTGGAAGCTTCTTGTTAAAGGCTTCGGCAATCGCTACACCACCGATTTTGCCAACTAGTAGGTCAGAAGCGGACATAATGGTATCGACATTATTGACAAAACCAAGGTTATAAACATTGTTAATGTTGTTTTGTTCAATAAAATTAGCAATTTTGAGCCGCATCGCTTCATTTTTACCATTTACAACAATAATTTGGAAATCGCGCTTTACTTTTGAGATGTTGCGAACCAGTAATTCATTATTACCAAATCCAAAACCACCATTCATAACCATGATAGTAAATTTATTAGGATTGACTCCCAATTCTTGCCGAGAAAGTAGTTTATCTTTTGGTAAAGAAAATTTCGTTTGAACTGGAATACCAAAACATTGTATTTGCTTGCTATCAAAACCCATTTTCAGTAATGGTTGTTCAAAACTTGGTTCTGGAATAATCATAGTATCGATATACTTGATACAGTGGGTGTAAGGTGATATATCATAATCAGATACAACTGAAACAACTGGCATGGTATAAGTGCCAGCTTTTTTGAAATCACTCATCAAGACTCCTGCATAGGTATGGGCACAAAAGACAACATCAGGAGCAAAATCATCGATTTGTTGAATGAGATATTTTTTCATATCTTTAGTGATTCGATGAACGATGGTGTTTTTCGCTTTTTTATTCTTTTTTTGTTGGGCATAAAACCAGTTAGCTAAATTGATGTTTAATTTACAAACATTAAAATATAAATCATTGACAATCCAATGTTTTAATTTGCTATTTGTTTTGAATAAATCATATATTTTTACTTCAACATCAGGATTGCTTTTTAAATATAATTCCAGCGCTTTGCTCATTGCGTTATGGCCTTCGCCTGCTGAAACTGTTAATATCAATATCTTCATTTATGTCGACTCCTTATATTTACATAAAACTCTAACACTTTTACCTAGTTTTTGCAATAATGGAAGTTGGAATTCCGACATATTTATGGTAAAATGTCAGCATTATCGGAGGGATGATAATGGATATTAAACATTATGATATTATTGTAGTTGGAGCTGGCTTTGCTGGCACAACGATTGCCAACCGTATGGCAGCACTAAATAAACGAGTATTAGTGATAGAAAAACGCAATCATATCGCTGGAAATATGTATGAAGAGTACGATCAAGCCCGGATATTGATTCATAAATATGGTCCACATATTTTTCACACAAATAATGAAAAAGTTTTCAATTTCTTACAACAATTTGGCGAATGGTTTCCATATGAACATCGAGTATTAGGCCGAATTGATGGTCAGTTAGTACCAATTCCATTCAATTTCAAAAGTATTGATATGTTATTTTCAAAAGAACAAGCTACTAAGTTAAAACTTGGCTTGCAAAAACAATTTCCCAATCAGGAAAAGATATCCGTCTTGGCCTTGAAAGAAGCAAATGATTCGCTTATTTCTAATTTTGGCGAATATGTCTTTCAAAAAGTCTTTGTCAATTATACAGCAAAGCAGTGGGGGATTCCGATTGATCAAGTTGATACATCTACCATCAATCGTGTTCCAGTAGCTCTGAGTTACGATGATCGCTATTTTCAAGATAAGTATCAATTTATGCCAAAAGATGGATTTACTCAATTATTTCATAAAATGTTAAATCATCCCCTTATCGAGGTTCTTCTAATGACAAATATCCAACCGCTGCTTCGTTTTGAAAATGATGCTTTTTCTATCGATAATCAATTGTGTCAAATTCCGTTGATCTTTACTGGAGCTGTCGATGAAATACTTAACTATCGATTTGGACCCTTGCCTTATCGCTCCTTAACTATGGTTTTTGAAAATTATAATCTTTCTCAATATCAACCAGGATGTGTAATCAATTATCCGAATGAGGAAAAATTTACGCGAATCACAGAATTTAAATACTTGACTCAACAAAGAGCATGTAGCACGACAATTCTAAAAGAATTTCCCGAAAAGTACGATCACTTAAAAGGGAATACTCCTTATTATCCGATTAACAATCCAACGAACGACGCTTTATTCAAACAATACGCCGCATTTTTAAATAAATATCCGAATTTTTATCTCTGTGGTCGTCTAGCGGAATATAAGTACTACAATATGGATGGTGTTATCGAACAAGCACTAAATCTCGTCGATAAAATAAATAATAAAAAAGCACTTTGAGTGCTTTTTTTAGTTACCAGATTTTAATGGAGAAATTCGGTTAAATATTAAGGATGTAGGAGAAGAGAGTTTGTCGACACAGAAGTAACCATTGCGGACAAATTGATAACGATTGCCGATAATCGCATTGCCAAGACTTGTTTCAACAAAGCCATTATATTTTTTCCATGATTCTGGATTTACTCGTTCAATCAATGGTTTTTTCACTTCTTTATCTTCAAATAGCAAAGGTTCAAAGAAATTGAATGTCGCTGGTTGTGCGGTTGTAGCCTCAACAAAATGAATATTCCCATTCGGCTTGCGATCTTTAAATCCACTACCGCTCTTTGTTGCGGGGTCATAGGTACAGCGCAGTTCAATGATGGAGCCATTTTGATCATAGATGATTTCTTCACATTTAATAAAATAAGCGTGCATGAGTCGAACTTCAAGTCCAAGGGCTAAGCGTTTCCAAGATTTATCAAATGGTTGATCGGTAAAATCATCCCTTTCGATATAAACATGACGAGAAAAGGCAATTTTACGTTGACCAAGTGTTTCATTTTCACTATTATTGGCAACATCCATATATTCAATTTGGTTTTCTGGATAATTGGTAATCGTCACTTTTAATGGACGTATAATGGCATGGGCTCGTGGGGCTTTTAATTTTAAATCTTCGCGTAAAAAATGTTCCATCATTTCAATTGTAGTGGTGGAATTGATGCGGGATAAACCAGTATCAAGAATAAAGTTTATCAAAGCTTCAGGGGTATATCCTTTGCGACGTAATCCAACGAGGGTTGGAAGACGTGGATCATCAAAACCTTCAACTTTTTTATTGTTAACAAGTTCCACAAAAGACCGTTTTGACATGACCGTATTCGCGACATTTAAGCGACCAAATTCAAATTGATGAGGTACATGTGGTGTTTCACAATTCGCAACTACCCAATCATATAAAGGGCGATGATCTTCATATTCGACAGTGCAAAGTGAATGGGTAATATGCTCCATCGCATCTTGAAGAGGATGAGCATAGTCATACATTGGATAGATGCACCATTGATCTTTTGTGTGTTGATGGTGAACATGAAGAATTCGATAGAGCACAGGGTCGCGTAGGTTGATGTTTGGGCTACTCATATCAATTTTGGCTCGTAAAACGCATTCACCATTGGCGAATTTTCCTTGGCGCATTAATTCAAAAAGGCGAAGATTTTCTTCAATTGAACGATTACGATAAGGTGATTCTTTGCCACCTTCAGTCAATGTACCACGATATTGAGTGATCTCATCTTGGGTTAAATTACAAACATAAGCAAGGCCCTTTTTAATCAATAAAATAGCCCTTTGATAAGCATCTTCAAAGTAATCCGAACCATAAAGTATTTTGTTTGGTGTGTATCCCAACCATTTAATATCTTCAATAATGGCATCGACATATTCTTGTTCTTCTTTTGCTGGATTCGTGTCATCAAAGCGTAAATTGGTTGTCCCATTAAAGGCTTTTGCTAATTCAAAATTAGTGACGATGGCTCGAACATGCCCGATATGTAAATAGGCGTTTGGTTCAGGAGGAAAACGAGTCGCAATTTGTTGAACGCGACCTTCTTTTAAATCATTTTCCATAATTGTTTTAATAAAGTTGTTAATTTCTGCCATAAAGAGCACCTACCAGTTTTTAATCATTATACACAATTTATTGTTATTTTAGAATATAGAACTTATTGAAAATTTATAAAATATACTCGTCAAAATTCATCGAAAAGTACTTTTCGAAATGAATTATTGTGATAATATGTTCACTATGGGGTGTAAATATG
>CAYOYG010000030.1:0-2633 GCA_964408135.1 uncultured Eubacteriales bacterium
TAAACATCCTTGGTTCATTATACCTATCCGATCCGATAAAGCTTCGGCTTCTTCCATATAATGGGTGGTTAAAACAATGGTGACATGACTTTTTAAATCAAGAATTAATTGCCAGAGTTCACGGCGAGCTAAAACATCCAAACCTAAAGTGGGTTCATCTAAAAATATAACCTTTGGTCGACTAATTAACGCCATAGCAATGGATAATCTTCGTTGCCATCCTCCGGATAAGGTCTTGGCTTTTTGCTGATAGACAGTGTTTAATTTTAAACGTTCAATGCACTGTTGAGTAACACTCTTTAACTCTTCACCATGTAATCCATAGATTTGCGCAATCAATTCTAAGTTTTCATATACACTTAAATTTGGCGCAATGGCCGTTTCTTGGGGTGATACATTGGTAAATGATTTAATCGTATCAAGTTGACTAAGGATACTATTTCCAAGAAGGAAAGCGTCACCACTGGTTGGACGAATTAATCCAGTCAACATTTTGATAGTGGTTGTTTTTCCAGCTCCGTTCACCCCAAGCAAAGCAAACAATTCGCCTTGATGAATATTCAAATTTAAATGGTCAACAGCTACGATGCCTCCATAGGATTTGGTTAAATCTTTCGTTTCAATCGCCATCATTTCATTCATCTTCTTTCTTGATTTCCTTGGCACTAATGATATCCTTCGCAAAATCATACAATGCTTCTGCTTTAACAATGCCAATCCCTTGATGAATGTCCCCCAAGATGAGTAAACTATCCCCCGGTTTAATCTGAAAAACATCGCGGGCTTCTTTGGGGATAACAATTTGGCCTTTTTCTCCCACTTTGCATAGACCAAACACATATTTTCCTTGTTTTGTTTCCATAGTTTCCTCCAGTATTACTTTTCCTACTTTTCATACTTATTATACACATTTTGATGAAATTGTGAATAAAAAAAGCACCTCGTGCTTTTATTTTTGTGGTTTATAGCGATCTTTATAATGTTGGCGAGCGATTAGGGTGAATTTTTTAATGAAATCGGTTTTACTGTCGGTATAACTTTTTCGATTGTGTTTGAAGGTTATAGCTAGTTTTTGCTTTAATTGAGCATAGGTTTGTGCTACTTCAGAAAACTCAATTAAGTAATTCCGAAAATACAATTCATCCCAATCATCATAGAGGCGGACGTGTAGATGAAAGACTTTATCTGCATAACCATCCTCTAGATAACCATGATTGAAAACAAGCCATAATCTTGGTTCTTTTTCGTCTACCATCAAAATCCAATTGTGCGCTTTTAAGCGAGAAATGATGGTATCAACTGTAACAACATCATCGATTTCAAGCAAGATATCAATTGTTGGTTTGGCGAGTAAATTTGGCACAGCTGTCGATCCAATGTGATTAATTCTTCGGATAGAAGTATCGCGAAGTATCAACAAAAGATTATCTTTCATTTCCTTGTATTGTTGAAAATACATCGGTGAATGTTCTTTTAGAATAATGGGAAATAGTTGCCACAATTCTTCTTGTGTCATATCACTCAGTTTTTTACTTGCCATATTAATGAAAGTGAGCTTTTTTGATTTGCCGCATGCTCAACAAGTAAAATAGGATACCAACTAAGGTTAATACTAGAATCATATGCCAAGGTGCCAACTGAATGGAAGCAAAATTTAAATCAAGTCCACTAAAATCACGATACTCTTCTAAAATGGAGATTGGGGCTCCTGTAAAGACTTTTTCTAGATAAGGCACCATGTAAACTTGACGAAACAATGTCGCGCTATGGGCAATTGGTAGTATATTTACAAAGGTTTGAATGGTAGGACTCATGACCCCGATGGGTAAATATATCCCGCCAAAAAAACCAACCAAAGTACCAACAATCGCGGCAAGTGATCCAAAGGCTTTCACCGAGCGTATGCTTAAAGCAATGTAAAAGAAAATGGTCGAGAAGATGAATGAAGAAAAAATAATCAGCGCTATCGTTAAAAGACAAGGAATAAATCCTAACAAATCAGCCCCGATGGCAGCCAAATAGATTTGTCCAACCACCAAATTAACCATGGAAACTAGGGTGGTAATCACGGTGGCACTAATTAAGTAGGATAAAACTAAAAATTTACGATCAATAGGAGATGTATAAAAATCACCAATAATACGATTATTGCGATCTTCCACCAAAACTCCCAATGCTGAAATGGGGACGGTAATTGTCGAGACACACAAAATTCCCGACATTACCCACGCGATAACTAAACCATCAATCCCAGCAATATTACCAAGACCTGCTCTTAAATTATCAATTTGATTTTGGCCTAAAAATACCGCATACATAAAAATAATCATAATGACGGATAACAAACTGAAAAAGACACCACTAACGTCGCGGTAATATAATTTTAAATTCCGTTCAATTAATCGTAGAAGGAGCATATTATTTTCCCTCCTTGGTTAACGATAAGAAAACATCGTCCATCGTTCCTTGAAGAACTTCAAAACTTTGGAGATAAGACCGATTTGCTTCAATGAAAGGTAGTGCATCAAAAGGGTTATTCAAGATAATTTGATAACGATCGGCGATGATGGTATAGGGATGATTGAAAAAATTGAAATTGGATGGCAATGGTTGAATAGGACGAAGCAGCAACT
>CAYOYG010000030.1:2733-9612 GCA_964408135.1 uncultured Eubacteriales bacterium
TGATTGAAAAAATTGAAATTGGATGGCAATGGTTGAATAGGACGAAGCAGCAACTTCGTTTTGGTATATTTAGCCCGTAAAACTGAACTTGATGCTTGATCGACGATTCTTCCTTCATCAATTACGACGACATGATCCGCATCATAGACTTCATCAAGATAATGGGTGGTCAACAAAATAGTCAATTGTTGATTTTGGCGTAATAAATTAATAAAATCCCAAATCTCTTTACGGCTTTTTGGATCAAGACCAGTCGTTGGTTCATCCAAAATTAAAAGCATAGGTCGATTGAGCAGAGCACGGGCAATATCTGCCTTACGGCGTTGTCCGCCACTAAGTTTCCCATATTTTTGATGCAAAAAATCGCCGATGTAAAGGGCCTTAGTAAGTTCAGATAATCGTTGTTCAAAATCTATTTTTGAAAGATGATATAAGGCAGAACGAATTCGAAGATTTTCATAGACAGTTAAATCATTGTCCAGCATGTTTTGTTGAAAAACAACGCCAATCAATGGCCGAATTTTTTGGTCATCTATACCCACTTCATAATCAAAGACTTTAATCGTTCCACTATCTTTTGATAGTAATGTCGCTAAGATATTGATGGTAGTTGATTTCCCGGCGCCGTTTTTTCCTAAAAAAGCGGTAAAGGAATTTGCTTGAACTTGAAAAGAAATGTCTTTGACAGCATGAATAGAGCCATAGCTTTTCTGCAAATTTTTTATATCCAACGCCACCATTTTGGTTCCCTCCCCATCAAAGTATTCCAATAACGTAATTCAGTGACTTCGACTCCAATGGTATCGACTTTCTTGGTACCATCGAAAAAGAAATCACACTTTTCATAAAATTTTCGGGCCCGTAGATTTTTTTCAAGCACCCACAAACTAAGAGCATAGTAGCGATTTTTCTTAGCATGATTGACAGCAAAATCAACTAAATGCTTGGCGTATCCTTTTCCCCAATATTCAGGTATAAAATACAAGGATGTGATTTCCAACACCTTGTCTTTAAGATCTTGATCCCGTGATGTATCCATCACCATAAATCCAATGATGACACCATCTTCTTGAAACACGATTTTCCGGGCCGTACCTTTTTCTTGCAAAATTCGATTCCATAAATCAAGCCGCGTTTTACTTTTTGCTTCGATGGCGCTCGAAGGCAAAATATCCGCATACGCCACTTCCCAAACATGAGAGTGAATATAAGCTAGACGTTCGGCATCTTCTATCCGAGCTTCACGAATGATTGATTCCATACACTAATCCATTATAAAGAAGTCTTCACGGTTTGGTCCGACAGAAACGTATTTAATTTTGCAATCAACCGCTCGTTCAATGTACTTGATATAAGCATAGGCCGCATGTGGTAATTCACTTACATGACGGCACTTCGAAATATCCGATTTAAAACCAGGGTGATATTCAATGATTGGTTTGGCCCGATTTAGAGCATCCCCCAAAGGAAACTCTTCGACACGTTTGCCATCGATTTCATACGCGACACAAACCGGAATCGTCTCCATGTACGAAAGAATATCTAGTTTTGTTAGTGCTAATTCGGTCGCCCCTTGAATTTTAACCCCATAACGAGAGGCGGGCACATCGAAAGGACCAACCCGACGCGGACGTCCAGTAGCTGCTCCATATTCACCGCCAGCTTCCCGTAATTTGACGGCATCTTCTTGGAACCATTCAACAACGAAAGGACCTTCCCCCACACAACTGGAGTAGGCTTTCATAATCCCAATAACTTGGTCTAAATGCGCACTTGGGATTCCTGATCCAAGCGGCGCATATGCTGCAAGGGTTGTTGAAGAAGATGTATAAGGATAAATACCAAATTCAATATCTCTTAATGCACCAAGTTGTGCTTCGAACATAATATTTTTATTCACTTTCATCGCTTGATATAAATAATCACCTGTGTCACAGATATAAGGCAATGCGGCTTGTCCATAGGTATGAAGCCATTGCATGACTTCCTCTACATTGATGGGGGCACTACCATAACCTTTCGATAAAACAAGATTCTTATAATCCACAATATCTTGGACTTTTTGACGCAGGGTTTCTGGATAAAGCAAATCGCCCATCCGCAATCCTTTTTTTAAATATTTATCAGAGTACACTGGGGCAATTCCCCGCTTAGTAGATCCATATTTTTTATCGGCTAATCGTTCTTCTTCTAAGACATCTTGGAGGCGATGGAATGGAAAAACAATAATGGCTTTATCACTGATTTTTAAATTTTTTGGTGAGATTTGAATTCCTTTTTTGGTTAAAGAATTAATTTCATTAAATAAATGTTCGATGTCAATAACCATGCCGTTACCCATCACATTAATGGTACTTTCACGCAGAATACCAGAAGGTAATAAATTTAATATGAACTTACCTTTATGATTCATGACGGTATGTCCAGCATTATTCCCCCCTTGATAACGAACAATAATATCAAAATTTTCACCTAATAGATCGACCATTCGACCTTTGCCTTCGTCACCCCAGTTTATTCCAACAATGGCACTTAACATAAATTTTTCCCCCTACACCTTTACTTCGGTATTTTCACTTGAGATTGGTTTTTTAACCTGTTTTTTTATAAAACCTACATACTTACGCGTTTGTTCAACCGCGAGACCAATAAACTTCTTTTCATTGATTAAATCCTTCAACTCTTCTTTTTGTAAACCGAAACGCGGATCGGCAAGAATTCGTTTTAGCAAATCATTTTTCTTACCCCGTTTTTTAACTTGTTGTGCCGCGGCAAATGCATGTTGACGAATCGCTTCATGTAACACTTGACGATCGCCACCTTTTTTAACACAATGCATCAGAATATTTTCGGTAGCTAAGAATGGCAATTCTTCGTTTAAATGTTGTTTCATCATCGCAGGATAAATGACTAATCCTTGAATAATGCTTTGATACAAAGAAAGAATCGCATCCACACCTAAGAAAGCTTCTGGAATCGCAATCCGCTTATTCGCCGAATCATCTAAGGTTCTTTCTAACCATTGATTGCTGGCGGTGATGGCTGGATTGAGTGCATCCAACATTACATAACGGGCTAACGAAGCGATACGTTCACTGCGCATTGGATTGCGCTTATACGCCATCGCTGAAGAACCAACTTGTTCTGCTTCAAATGGTTCGTCCACTTCTTTTAAATGCATAAGTAGACGAATATCATTGGAAAATTTGTGAGCGCTTTGGGCGATGGAGGATAAACAAGAAATGACATGAAAATCCACTTTTCGTGGATAGGTTTGCGAACTGACAGGGTAAGCTGAATCAAATCCAAGTTTCTGAACAATCCGGGTTTCTAATTCCATTACTTTTGTTTCGTCCCCATCAAATAGTTCTAGAAAACTAGCGGCAGTCCCAACCGCGCCACGACATCCAAGTAATCGTAATTGTGACAAAGCAAAATCAATTTGGTCTAAATCCATGACTAAATCTTGCAACCATAATGTCGCTCTTTTCCCTAATGTTGTGGGTTGAGCGGCTTGAAAATGGGTATAAGCTAATGTTATTAAAGTGGCATTTTTCTTCGCAAAATCAGCTACCATATGAATAGTTGACGATAATTTTTCTTTAATAGAGATAAGCGCTTCTTTTAAAATAATGAGGTCAGTATTATCCACTACATAAGCGGAAGTCGCTCCTAAATGAAGAATCGATTTAGCCCGAGGGCATTGAATTCCATAAGCATAGACATGTGCCATGACATCATGGCGTATTTCTTGTTCTTTTTTTTGTGCTACTTCGTAATTGATGGTATTCATATGGACAAACAGTTCTTCCAGTTGTTCTTTTGTGATGGGTAAACCAAGTTCTTTTTCGGTTTCCGCTAAAAGATACCACAACTTTCGCCACGTAGAGAACTTGTAATCCGATGAAAATAATGTTTGCATCTTGACACTAGCATAGCGACTGGCAAGGGGACTTTCATATTTTGATGACATAAGTTTTCCTCCCATTTACAACGGAAATGACATATTTTTTACGTGAAAAATTATACCATAGATTGCTCGAAAGAATCTATTTTTTTTCGTATATCCCCTACTAAATAGAAAAGAAAATACACAATCTTGCTTTTTTTTACCAAATACGATAAAATATCCTTATCTCTTTGCAATGCTTGCACATTACAATCTGATCAAGCGCCATCGATGGATGGGTCGGCTGGGCTCAATGAGCAGCAGGACAACTTAATTCCTGTGGGACGGAAAACACGTTCTACGGGATTTTTTTATTAAATAACTCCCTCGAACCAGATTAAGCGATGAGATCTTAAACGAAAACAAGGGAGGTTATTTTATGTTTAAGCCAACACGAAAAGAAGGACTTACAACTCAGGAGGTTCTCGAGCGTCAACGTCAATTTGGTCTCAATGAAATTATTAAAGAAAAGAAAAGTAATATTATTCTTAACATTTTAAACACGATGAAAGAACCAATGTTCTTACTTTTAATTATTGCTGCAACCATCTATTTCTTTTTAGGAGAAGCACGTGATGGAGCTATTATGCTTATTTTTGTTGTCGGAATTATTATGATTGAAGCCATTCAAGAATGGAAAACAGACAAGACACTGAAAACATTGAAAGAACTTTCTTCTCCTAATTCCATCGTCATCCGTGATGGTATTGAAAAAACAATTTTAAGTACACAAATTGTTCCAAATGATTTACTTGTGGTCTATGAAGGGGCAAAAATTCCGGCCGATGGTTTTGTCATTTCCACCAAAGGGTTATGTGTTGATGAATCGACTATGACGGGTGAAGCCCAAGGCAAGTGGAAAGAAATCTATCAAGAACGAGAATCAAAAGAAAAAAATGAATACTTCCATCAAGACTACTGTTATGCTGGCACCTTGGTTATCCAAGGAAGTGGCGTAATACAAGTGGAAAAGATTGGTAGTGATACCGAATTTGGTAAAATTGGATCGCATGTTGCTAGCGCACCAAAAGACCACTCTCCCCTCCAAGAACAAACGAATAAAATCGTACGTTTCAGTACCATTCTGGCAATATTCTTATTTATCCTAGTCGCCTTATTTACTTTCTTCAATATTCCTGATCACACGATTATCGATCGTTTGATTGAAAGTGTCTTAGCAGGTATTACATTAGCCATGGCAATGATTCCAGAAGAATTTCCAGTTATCCTAACCGTATTTTTATCTCTGGGTGCTTGGCGATTAGCCAAAAACAAACACTCCTTAATTCGCAAACTTCCGGCAGTTGAAACATTAGGTGAAGTGACAGTTCTTTGCGTGGACAAAACTGGAACCATCACGGAAAACCAACTAAAAGTAGTTGACCAATGGGAAGCAGTTTCCCAACACGACCTTTTTAATTTTGTTGTTGAATTCAGTTGTGATAAAGATGCCTATGATCCTCTAGATAAAGCGATGTTAAACACTATCGCATCTACCGCCGAATCAGATTATCAATTAATCAAAGCCTTTCCTTTCTCCAGCGATTCGAAAATGGCTGGTAATTTAATCCACTATAATAATGAAAATCGGCTTTGTGTGAAAGGTTCCTACGAAGTTATCATGGGACTTTGTGCTCTTGATTCTACCCAAAAACACGAACTTGTAAAACAAGCAGATAAGATGGCAGATAAAGGCTTACGTGTTATTGCACTCGCGTATGGTTCTTTACAAGACCGTCAAATTGAATCCCTTGCAGAAACGAATTTAACTTTTATCGGATTGGTAGGATTAATTGATCCACCTCGTCCAATGATAAAAGCCAATATTCAAAAATGCAAACAAGCTGGTGTCCGCGTCATCATGATTACAGGAGATAATGGTGTTACCGCTCATGCAATTGCCCATCAAATTGATCTAGATCATAGTGGCGAGATTGTAACCGGTAAAGAAATCGACACCCTCAGTGATGATGAATTAAAATTAAAATTGAAAAAAACATCGATTATTGCTCGGGTGATTCCAGAACATAAAATGCGGATTGTTAAACTATTAAAAGAGCTCAATGAAGTCGTTGCTATGACAGGCGATGGTGTGAATGATGCTCCTGCCCTCAAGTACGCTGATATTGGGATTGCAATGGGAAAACGTGGAAGTGAAGTGGCTAAAGAAGCAGCCGATTTTGTTTTATTGGATGATAATTTTTCCACCATTGTCGATACCATTGAAGATGGACGAAGAATACATGATAACATTAAACGCGCTATCGGTTATGTCTTTGCCATTCATGTTCCGATTGCTCTTATTTCTTTGTTAGCCCCGCTCCTAGGAATTCAACCAAGCGCTTTATTCTTATTACCACTTCATGTTGTATTACTTGAAATGGTGATTGATCCGACTTGTTCGATTGTATTAGAACGACAACCATCGGCCAGTGATACAATGAATCGCCCCCCACGTAAAAAGGGAGAAAAACTCTTTGGTATTAAAAATCTTGGTATCAGTGTATTACAAGGTTTAGCTATCTTTGTTGCTGCCTTTGGTGTCTATTACTATTATTTGCAAACAACCAATCAGGCTGAACTCGCCCGTACCATGGGTCTTGCCGTCTTATTTATTTCCAATCTACTATTAGTCCAAGTCATTGGCTCCGAAAAACAAAGTCTATGGAAGTCCTTTTTGAAAATAAAGAATGACCGTTTATTAATGTTGATTAATGGACTCATTATTGCCATTCTATTACTATTTATCTATACTCCAATCGATGTCTTTTTTAAACTAGCCCCGCTCTCTTTCTTGCAATGGTTAATCGTCATTGCCTTATCCTTCTTATCGATTGCATGGATGGAAATTTATAAAGTTAGTAAACGAAGAAAAAAGCACTAATCGACACTGTTTGATTAAAACGGACACATAATAAAAAGAGACTAGA
>CAYOYG010000031.1:0-9596 GCA_964408135.1 uncultured Eubacteriales bacterium
GGCATCCCGCATCTTATCAATCCAGTTTTTTGCTTGAACAAAAGCGACAGGTTTATCCATATTATACACAATATGATTGCACAAAGCCGCCACCATAAAAGATTTCCCGACGGCACGATCATTATGGATATAAAAATGTTTATTTCCATCTTCCTTAAACAAATCAAATATTTGCATATATGCTTTTCGACGAATTGGATTCAAAGAAATAGTCTCAGGTTGATATTCTAGCCATGCTTCATCAAAATCACGAAAATAATAATTTTGATTAATCCGTGATTGTTGAACCGATTTTAAGCAAGGGCGATAGGCTATTTCTAAATCACCCTTTCCAAACACAAGCAATGTATCAAAACCTTGCGGTTCCTTTATACATTTTTTAATACCTGGACAGCTTTTACATGGTAGATTTTCACTAGAATACCGGCGAAAAATTGCTAAATTATCCAATATAAATTCTTGACTTAATTGGTGTTTATCAATAAATGCTTTTACGTCTTTGTCGCAAATCACTTCATCAAACGCTTGGGTGATTAGTGATTTATTCTCATTGAGTTTTGGCAGATTGAATTTTTGTTTTTCCATCCTCCATCACCTATCCTTTTATTTTCTTTACATCCGCAAGTGCCTTCGCAAAATCTTCTTCAGAAATATCGTTTGTCGAAGCAACGACTGGTGTCGGATTTTTTGATGCTGGCCGCCGGAAATCTTTATTTAAATAAATCATCGCTTGGTAGGCATCATCCGTGATTTTTGAACGAACAAGTGACGAGGCGATTTTTTGGACATAAGATTTTGGCAGACGATTTTCATTTTGATGCAATGTGTAATCTAAAATCACGTTAATTACAGCATCACTTAAAGAGGTTTTACTCTTAATATCCGATATCAAATAGGCATCTGCTTCTAGAACTGGTTGATTATTATTGCGGAAACGCAGAAATTCAATTGGTGACAATTCTTGAAACATACGCAATTTTTGATCGTACTCATCGTTACCGGTTGCAATTGGAGCAACGGTGGTCGGAGCGCTAGTTGTTATTTTGGGCGCTTTTGTCAATTTTCGGGCATTTGTTTTCAGTTTATAACAATCGAGTTTGTTCGTCTTTGGATCATAGGCATGAACAATCAAGGTTCTCAAGTCGACCATGGTTAAATCATAGGCATAGGCTAACGAAGAAATTATTTGTTTTTCTTCATTACTAAAACGCGATACAGAGATTTGATATTCGATTAATTTTTCTTGTAATGCATCAAAATCAAATGGCAAAACGATAGTTCCTTCTTGGTGATCGCGGATTATACTCAAGGAGGAGCGATTATTTGTCGCATTTTGATGATTCTCTTGAACCTTAAAAACACTCAAAAAATTCGCGGATACATCCTGATATTCTTTTTCATCAAGTCGATAAACTTGCGTGAAATATTGTTTTGTTCGATCGTATTCAATCGAACTGAGGTTATTTCGTAAAAGGACATCTAACACATCATAATGATAAAAACTATTTGGGGTTTTTGGAGCGAACAATTGGTAAACAAAATGCTCTTTACCTTTTTTAAGACTTATTAAGGTTTGAACCAAACCGATAGCTTCAAGTTTCTTTAAGGATTCTTCAATAATTTTGATGGCGCATTGCATCATTTCAGTTAAGCGTTCATGACTTTTTTCAAAACGCGAAATGGTTTGATCCCCTTCTAATTCGGACCATAAATTCAAATATAAAATCACTGCTTCGTATCCGATAATTGGTTGATAGAGCCGCAATAAGACTTTGCGATCGTAATCATTAAAGATACTAGAGGCCACGATTTCATATGTATCGCTGACTTTCAATTGAGGTTTCATCACGACACTCACCTACTTCTATTGTTGTTTTATTATATCATATCTTGTTTTACTTCCATAGATAGTTTTTCAGCGAAATTACTTGATTTTTTGTGGTTTCAAGCGTCGATGAATTATCAATAATAAAGTCAGATAATTCCATTTTTTGCTGAACACTAAAGGTATTTTTATTTAGATCATTCGCAGTTTTTAAAGGCATAGTGCCACGAAGTATTAACCGCTGTTTACGTATAGGTTCTATTGCATGAACATATATCGTTGCATCACATAATTCATTCATCTTAGATTCAAAAAGTAATGGTACATCTAAGAGATACAGACCGTGATTCTTTTTAATTTCGGCGATGGTTTTATCAATAACATATGGATGAATTACTCTCTCTAAGAAGGCTAATTCTTTGGTTTTTGATGCTACTTGTTGTCGCAACAGACCCCGATGAATTGTTTGGTCGGTATTTAAAATGGTAAGGCCGTATCTTTTCACGACAGCATTATAAGGTTTTGTTCCTACATTCAAGGCTTCTTTAGCGTATTTATCCGCATCTAATATTGTAAAGCCTTGTTGAGCAAAAAGCTTAGCCACCGTCGTCTTCCCGCTTCCAATTACCCCAGTTAATCCCAGAACACGAACAGGTTTTGTCCATTTTTTTCGTTGGCAATTTGGGCAAAAATGCGTACCTCTTTGGGCGATAAACATCTTTACAATGGGGGTTGAACATTCATAACATGGTTCTCCGCTGCGTCCATAGACCGCTAATTGATTTTGAAACTTGCCATCGACGTGATTATCGGCATGATAACTGCGTACGGTGGTTCCACCATTCTCTATGGCATTTTGAAGAATAATTTGGGCATTTTTTATGATGGTTGAAACATCTGCGAAAGAAAGATCATAACATTTCTCACGCGGATCAATCTTGCTTTTAAAAAGCGTTTCGTCTACATATATATTGCCTAATCCCGCTACAATAGATTGATCGAGTAACGCTGCTTTAATTGTCGATTTCCTTTTTTGTAAACGATTGAATACAAAACGTGGATCAAGAATATTACTTGGTTCTTCTCCAAGCTTGGCAAGACTACTGTTTTGTTTGTAGTCTTCGCGTAAATGAAGTGAAATTCGCCCAAATTTTCGCGTATCGTGGTACATTAAAACGGCAGCATTATCAAGCGAAATCAACATGTGAACGTGTTTGGTAAGTTTTGTCAGGTTTTGTTGATCGTATTCGATACCTGCACTGTAGGTTTTATCGGTCACATCATGTCCTAAGTAATACTTACCTTCCATGCGCAAATGCGATACAAGAGCGTAATGTTGCGTCTTCAAAATAAGGTACTTACCATAACGTTCTATAGCAGTAAAGGTTTCCCCTTGTAATTTTTCTTGAAATTCAGTCACCGACGCATTCTCAATTAAAGCTGAATAAAGGACTTTAACCTTCTGAATCTTTCGATTCAACAACCATCCTTCTAATACCCGACGTACAGTTTCAACTTCTGGTAATTCCGGCATATTTTCACCACCTATTTTGCATCATACCAATTATAACCATAGCCATAATTGGCGACCATATTCACTTTAAAATTAACGACATCTTCCATGGTACTTTGAATAAAAGGAATCACGCTCATTAATTCTTCAAACGGAACTTCAAAAACCAGTTCATCGTGGATTTGTAAAATCATACGAGTTTGATAACGCTGTGTTTTCAAGCCTTCCGCGATCGATAACATCGCTTTTTTAATGATATCCGCCGCCGTTCCTTGTATTGGTGAATTCATGGCAATCCGTTTCCCAAACTCACGTACATTATAATTCGCGTCATTGATTTCTTTAACGTAACGAATACGATTAAAATAGGTTTTTACATAACCATTTTTCTTACATTCTTCAATGGTTTTATCGAAATACTCTTTAATCTCTTTGTAGGAAGCAAAATAGCGTTCAATGAAATCTTTTGCTTCTTTGACACTGATGCCTAGTTCTTCTTTTAATCCCCATTCTGACATCCCATATATGATACCAAAGTTTATGGTTTTTGCTTGACGACGCATTTGTGAAGTAACTTGATCCTTAGTAACATTAAAAATCGTACAGGCAGTCGCCGTATGAATATCAATCCCTTGATTAAAGGCATCAATCATCGAAGTAGCGTTCGCAATATGGGCTAGAACACGTAACTCAATTTGCGAATAGTCAAAAGAAAGAATATACCAACCTTTGTGGGAGGCAACAAATGCTTTGCGCACTTCTCTACTTTCTTCATCCCGAACACTAATATTTTGCAAGTTGGGTTCTTTGGAAGATAAACGACCAGTTTGGGTCAGAGCTTGATTAAAAATCGTATGAATCTTTCCATCTTCTAATATATATTGAGGTAGAGCTTGCAGATAGGTATTTTGCAATTTACTGTAGCGACGATAATTTAGTAATTTGTCGACAATCGGATGGAAAGGTCGAAGCAATTCCAATTCTTCGGCCGAAGTTGAACGATGATTGCGCGCTGGTAAATTTAGTTTATCATACAGAATAGCGGCCATCTGTGATGGTGAATTAATATTGAATTCACTCTCGGCCAATTGATAAATCTCTTGTTTTAATTGATCAATTTTTTTCTGTACCTCTTCGTTCTTTTCTGCTAGTATTTTCGCGTCAACTTTAACTCCTTGAATTTCCATTTGGGCTAAAACACTCGCTAAAGGAAGTTCAATCTCTTGATAGAGTGATAATGATTCTTGTGCGGTGAGTCGTAGTAGTGCTTCTTTACGACAAATTTCGAGTTGCATTGCTTTTTGGCAAGCATAAGAAACAACTTTATCTAATTCATACCCTTTCTTCGTATAGATCGAACTGCGATAATCCACGGAACAACCATAATAATCATAAATAATAGCTTCTTCTTCCTTCAAAGATGGTTGGAGTAAATAGGTGGCTAATATTAAATCAAAATCGCCGCCACTTAGTTTCACTTGATAGCGATGAAATGCGACAATATAACTTTTTAAATCATAACCGTGTTTTTTATAATTAGGATTTTCTAAATACGTTAATAAACTTTTTTGTTTTAATACATTCTCCCAAGTTAAGAAGAAAGTTTTATTACGCACATGAAATGCAGCCCCCACAATGTTACTAATATGATAATTTTCTTGTTCAAACTCAAGAATTAAAGAACAATCTTCTGAAAGATATTCTTCAGGTATAGCTGTGACGAGTTCATAATCAAGAGCGATAGTTTCTTGACGAATCGGTATTTTTTTCATCAATGAATTCATATCGTAACGTTGATAGAAACTTAAAAGTTCTTCGCTTTTTGCTCCTTTATATTCCAAATCAATTAAAGAAAATGGCAAAGACAAATCGCAATCAATGGTGGCCAATTGTTTTGACATCATGGCTACTTCATGTGATTGTTTGATTTTTTCACCGAGTTTACCCGGAATATTTGCTTCCAGTACTTGTTCGATTGATTTATGTTCTTTTAGTAGTTTTAAGGCGGTTTTTTCGCCCACACCACTAATTCCAGGAATATTATCGCTTGGATCACCCATTAAGGCTTTTAAATCAATGATTTGTTGTGGTTCAAGTTCCCATTCTTTAAAAAGAGCTTCGCGATCCATAATTTGTAACTCACTAAGGCCTTTTTTTGTCAGTTTTACCGTAACGTGTTCATCGATGAGTTGAAGTAAATCACGATCGCCAGAAAAAATCTCAACTTCGAGCTGATTCTTTCGCGCCATTTTTGCGGCACTTCCGATAATATCATCTGCTTCAATTCCACTACATTTATAGGTCATTATTCCCATTTTATTTAACATTTCAATGGCAAGCGGAAATTGAGTTTGTAATTCTAGAGGTGTTTCTTTTCGCCCCGCTTTATAATTAGGAAAGGCTAAATGACGAAATGTAGGTTCTGCACTATCAAAGGCGACCAAGGCATAATCGGGTGGGGTTTCATTCATTAGTTTTGTCATGATAGTTGCAAGCGCAAATATCGCATTGGTCGGGGTTCCATCTTTCGCTTTCATGATGGTTCCTGCACTACCATAACTCCCATAGACTGTAGCATAGTAGGCACGGAATAATAAAGAGTTACCATCGATTAACAATATTTTTTTCATAAGTTAGACCTCCCCTTCATACGCTTGAATTTTTTCGGCAATTAATGTAAGCGTCGCTTCATCTTTAATATAACCTTCTACTAGGATAAAATTGTTTTTTTTCATTAGAGATTGATTGGATTCATACAATTGTGGAAAGACAGTGACTTGAATATTACCTGATTCATCATAGGCTTTTAATTGGGCCATATATTTACCATTTTTCGTTTTTAAAATACGGACAGAGTGAATCAATAAAACAAAACGATAGGAATGCCCTCTTTTACCTTGAATCCCATCTTTAATCGTTGAAAAACCTAAATCTGTTAATTTCTCCCGAATTAATTCCAAAGGAAAGGCACTGAGAAAGAAACCTAAGACTTCATATTCTTGTGCAATTTCTTCACTCTTATTTATAGCTGTTGGCACAAAGGTAGGTTTATCAGCAAAAGAGTAATCAACTAATAATTGATTGTCTTTATAGGTAGCAACAATGGCAGAATATTGAATATAGATATCGATGGAAGCCAGTAAACTTGCTCTTGATATACCAAAATCATCTAAAGCACCGGCTTGAATTAGTGGAATAAGATTGGCTTTGCTTAATCCTTTTGGGACTAAGCGAACAATAAAATCAGCAAAATCTTTGTAAGCCCCATTTTCACGTTCTTGAATTAATAAATCAAGCGCGGTATTAGTGAAACCTTTAATCGAACGCAGTGCATAGCGAATCGCATCCCCTTCAACGACAAATTCACGATGAGAATGATTGATCGATGGTGGTAGAAGTTTAATTTTTGCATCTTTTATTTCGTCAATATATTCTGTCATTTTTGTATCGCTTGCGTTACTGGACGCAAAATTGCTAAGTAATGATGTATAGAAAATTAAAGGATATTTTGCCTTTAAATAGGCCATTTGACAAGTGATAAATGCATAGGATACCGAATGAGCACGATTAAATCCATAATTAGCAAAACGCAAAATGAGCTCGTAGACTTTGTGGGCTACCGATGCTTCAATTTGGTTTTCAGCACATCCTTGCATAAATTTTTCTTCAATTTCTTTTAACTTACTCTCTTCTTTTTTACTGATGGCACGCCGGACAATATCGGCTGTTCCATAACTAAAATTTGCCATCTTTTGTAAAATTTGAATAATCTGTTCTTGGTAAATGATGATACCGTAAGTCGGAAGTAAAATATCTTTGATTACTTCATCAAGATAATCAATTTTTTCTTTTCCTTCTTTTCGCCGCGCATATGTTGGGATAAATTCCATTGGACCTGGTCGAAATAAGGCCAGTAAAGCCACAACATCCTCAAAATTATTAGGCTTTAAAATTTGAATCGCGCGTTTCATTCCTGGTGATTCTACTTGGAAGACTCCGGTCGTTAACCCACTACGTAATAAACGATAAATTGCGGGATGACCAAAATCGATGGTATTTAAATCGATGTCTTCTTGATAAGTAGCTTTAATTCGTTTGAGACAATCGTCAATAATCGCTAAGTTTTTTAAACCTAATATATCCATCTTTAATAGACCAACTTGTTCGAGATAATTCATATCATATTGTGTGGTTAAAAGATGTTCTCCCGCATAATATACAGGTACGATTGTGTGAAGAGGGTGATTATTCACCACGATCCCTGCCGCATGAAGGGTTGTTTGCCGTGGAAGACCCTCAACTTTTAATGCCGTTGCAAAGACATCTTGATAAATTTTACGCGAATCAATAAAATGAGCAAAATCGCTAAAATTTTGATATAACTGTTGGAGCGACAGATTATACGAATTTGGTATACGCTTAGCTAAAACATCGACTTCTTTTAGACTTAATCCGAGTGCTTTAGCACTATCGCGGATTGCTTGCCGTGCCGCGAATGTTTGAAAAGCGATGACATGGGCACTACGATTCTCGCCGTATTTTTGTTGAATGTAGCGAATCACCTCATCCCGTCTTGTATCAATGAAATCAAGATCAATATCCGGCATGGTAATCCGCTCAGGATTTAAAAATCGTTCGAACAGTAAATTGTATTTAATTGGATCGACATTGGTAATTCCAAGTACATAGGAAACTAATGAACCCGCGGCACTTCCTCGACCTGGTCCAACGAGAATTTGATTCATTTTAGCAAAACGAACATAATCATAAACCACTAAGAAATAATCACTATATTTCGTTTTGGTAATAATATCCAATTCATAATCAAGTCGTTTTTGATATTCTGGCTTCACATTATTGTTCAACCGTTTTTGCAAGCCTTTATTGGCAAGGGCACGTAAGTAGTCCTCTTTTGTTCCTTTATCCTTCAAAGGGTATTCAACAAATGTCCCTTTTAAAAGAGAAAAATCATATTGTATACTATGGGCAATTTTCATATTGTTTTGCCAGTATTGATCTAAAGTAGGACTCGTCAAATCAGAGTCAGTTATAAAATAATTGGAATGATTATTTTTTTCTTTTAGGTCATTGACAGTTATTGTATCTTTGATCGATGATAAAATATCCAGCATCTTACTATCGCTTGATTCTTTATATTTTACTTCGTTTATAATGCAACAAGGAATTTTATTTAATTTGGAGGCAAAAGTGACAATATTTTGATCCTGCAATACTTCTAGTCCTAAATAGAAATTAGGATAAATTGCTTGTAGTGAATGTATAAATGCGTCTCTTTTTTCCGTTTCTTTTGCAAGAAGATGACTGCGGTAACTTGGTAAAATAGCAATAATACCATCCACATATTTAATCAAGTCGTTGCTTGACAAAACTACATCTGTTGTTTTAGATACTATATTTGTTAAGTGACACAAAGTAATATATCCTTGATTATTTTGCGCAAGCAAAATTAGAGGATAGATAATCCCCGTTTCATCTTGACAGATAACTTCCATACCTAAAATTGGTTGAATCGCATTTTTTTGGCACAGATAATAAAATTCCATCGCTCCAAACATATTTCTTTGATCAGTAAGCGCGATGGCAGATAGATGATGTTCTTTGGCATAGGTAACAATATCTTCAATTTTCAGGCAGCTATGAAAAAAGGAGTAACCACTTTTAACATTTAAGTGTATATATTCCATAACCTGCCTCCTTCATTACCACAACTTTTCGATATCCGATACCAATTGTAGAGTTTCTTCGTATGTCTTTGGACGAGCACCCGCCGCCACCTTATGACCACCACCGCCATATTTTGCAGCGACCTTGTTGATGATAATATCGCGAGAACGGATGCTGGCACGCCAGTCATTTGTTCGCTTATCTTCACAAAAACAAATCCAGACTTTTACTTCTTCACAATAACTAAATAAATAGAGATAAATTTTCCCTTCATCCGAATCCAATTGTAGGTCATCTAAATCCTGCGCATTGAGATGAAAATAAGCGACCCCTTTTGGAGATATTTTATAATTCGCCATAATCTTTTGCATCGCTTTAAAATCATTTAAAGTTTTGCCGTACAATGACATATAAACTTCATTTTGGACATCAAATCCATAGGCTAATAATTTGGATCCCACATATAAACTATAGGGTGTGGTTGTCGAGTTTTGAAAACGACCACTATCACCAACTAATCCACTATAAAGATATTTTGCACTTTCTTTATTCAACTTGTAATCCTTAAATACT
>CAYOYG010000032.1:0-9099 GCA_964408135.1 uncultured Eubacteriales bacterium
TCCACTTACCTGCAAAATAAATCCACTTCTATTCAAAAACAAGATATCCAAAGATTGATGAAAGAACATTCTTCTAGTGAGTATGATGCCTTGTTGCGATTATTTAAAAAACGTTGCCCTATAAAACTGAAAGCCCGTTTCATCAATCATGATGATTATAAAGAAATTAAACTTTTTGATGTTGAAGGATACAAAAATAATCCATATTATCAAAACATCCATTGTCCAACCATTCAAAAAGGTGACTGGACCATTAAAAAAACACCTTATCTGCCTTATCAAGGATTTATTTACGACGATGTTTTGGTTGACGAAGATAAATATTTTATTGAAACAACACACCTTGGATTTTTTCCACAAACCTTCACTTATCTTGCGGTCGATCAACAAGATGTGAACTGGATGAGTGTCACCCCCAACGAAATTGAAACGATGAAAAATGCAATTCATCAAGTAACTGGTCATGTCCTTACGTTTGGTTTAGGACTTGGTTATTTTGCTTATATGGCTGCTTTAAAAACGGATGTTTCCCATGTCACCATCATAGAAAAAGATCAACAAATCATTGATTTATTCAACCATTACATTCTTCCTCAGTTTGCCACCAGAGATAAAATAACCATAATTCATGATGATGCTTTTCATTTTATGAAAAACCTTCCAATTAATCAACACTATGACTATGCTTTTGTTGACCTATGGCACGAGGCAATCGATGGACTTTCTTTATATGTTGAGATGAAGAAACATGAAAAGTGGTTACCTAGAACTACTTTCCTATATTGGCTAGAAACTTCATTAATCGTTTTGTTGCGGCGTTGCCTAGTTAATTTATTATCGGAAGAATTAAGCGAAAAAGATATGAATTATGAACATAGTGAAAATATTATTGATGATGTCATCAATCGCCTCCATTTTTTATTAAAGGATTATCCCCTTGCTTCCTATCAGGATGTTAAGACTTTATTGGGCAGTGATTCCATTCAAAAAATGGCGGTCTTATTATAAACTTTTCTTTCTCCTTTACAAAAGATTGGCATTCCTAAATAATTATCGGTATAATACAAGAGAAATTTAGAGAATAACGCGTGAGGTAGAAAAATGAGTGTATTAAATGTTGAACATGTGACCCATGGCTTTGGAGCGAGACAAATTTTAAATGATGTCTCCTTTCGGCTTTTAAAAGGTGAACACGTGGCTTTAGTTGGCGCCAATGGCGAAGGTAAATCCACTTTTTTAAATATCATCATCGGGAATTTACAACCTGATAAAGGTGTTATTGAATGGGCAAAGCACACTAGTGTTGGCTATCTTGATCAACATTCTTCCTTAAAGAGTGGAATGTCCATTCGCGATGTTTTGCGTCAAGCTTTTAAAAATTTATTTACACTTGAACAAGAAATGATGGGCATTTATGATAAGATGGCAAACGCCACCGAAAATGAAATGGAAGTATTACTTGAAGAAGCTGCTGAAATTCAAACGATTTTGGATCATAGTGGCTTTTACACCCTCGATAGCACGATTGAACAAATGGCCTCTGGATTTGGTCTATTAGAAATTGGGCTAGATACAAAGGTCGATGAACTCAGTGGTGGTCAACGTTCCAAAGTCTTACTCACAAAACTATTATTACAAAATCCTACTATCCTCATTCTCGATGAACCAACCAACTATCTCGATGTTCAACACATTGATTGGTTGATTAATTATTTAAAGAATTATGAAAATGCTTTTATCTTAGTTTCCCACGATATTCCTTTTTTGAATGCAGTATCGAATATCATCTATCATGTGAACAACACCGAATTAACTCGATATGTCGGTAATTACGATGATTTCGAACGTCTATTCGAAGAGAAAAAACGTCAAACTGAAAAGGATTTTGAGCGGCAACAAAAAGAAATTGAACGTCTAGAAGATTTTATTGCCCGCAATAAAGCCCGGGTTGCTACCCGGGGAATGGCCAACAGCCGTGCCAAAAAACTTGATAAAATGGAAGTCATTGAAAAAGTACGTGAAAAGAATAAACCGGTCTTTCATTTCAAAGAAGCCAAAGTTAATCCTGGTCGAATTGTTATAGAAGCAACTGATTTAGTCATCGGCTATGATCAACCATTAACGAAACCAATTTCTTTTAAAATCGAAAAAGGACAAAAAATCGCCATTTGTGGAGTCAACGGTCTTGGTAAATCTACTTTATTAAAAACCATGCTAGGAATTATTCCACCATTATCTGGGACAGTGACCAAAGGCGAAAATGTGATTCCAGGTTATTTTGAACAAGAAGATAGCAAGAACAATAATAAAACAGCACTTGATGAATTATGGGCGGAGTTTCCGACGATGACCAATCACGAAATTCGTACTGAATTAGCTCGGGTAGGACTTACCACAGAGAACATCATGTCACCCATGAAGGTTTTATCGGGCGGTGAAAACGCGAAAGCAAGATTATGCAAGATTTTGCTTCACAAGCACAATCTCTTAGTACTGGATGAGCCTACTAATCACCTTGATGCCGATGCCAAAGATGAGTTACAACGCGCAATTATGGAGTTTGAGGGTACTGTGATTTTGGTTTCACATGAACCATACTTTTATGAATCCTTTGTCACCTCCATTTGGAATATTGAATCTTGGACTACAAAAATAATCTAGACGAAAGCCACGAATAGAAAACGTGGCTTTTTTTCTCTTTATCCGACATGTTTTGCTTTTTTCATCGCTTTATGGTAGCATAGTGGCGGAAATATTTTCCTTTTTTTAGGAGGACCTATGCGGATTGTAATTGTCGGAGTTGGTAAAGTTGGTAAAGTACTAACAGAATATCTTGTCCAAGAAGGACATGATGTCGTAATTATTGATAACGATGCGAAATTAATTGACGAATCAGTCAATGTTTTTGATGTGCGCGGCGTAGTTGGAAATGGAGCAAGTTATGAAATCCAACTTGAAGCTGAAGTGAACCTAGCAGATGTGATGATCGCTGCCACCAGCAGTGATGAAGTCAACATTCTGTGTTGCTTAGTCGGTAAGAAAAATGGTGTCAAGCACACCATTGCACGGGTACGAAATCCTGAGTATGCCAAGCAAATTGATTTTATGCATAATGAATTAGGATTGAGTATGATTGTCAATCCTGAACTAGAAGCAGCGAATGAAATCGCTCGAATGTTACGATTTCCTTCTTCAACTAAGGTCGATTACTTTGCCAATGGCCAAGCGGAAATTGTTGAATTTAAGGTCCCAGCAAAATCCGTAATTGTCGGTAAATCTCTCTCTCAAATTCATAATGAATTAAATGTTCGTTTTCTAGTATCTGTCGTTGAGCGTAATGGCAATGTTTACATCCCTGATGGCAATTTTGTTCTTGCAGAAAATGACAAAGTTTTTGTTACTTCATCCTTACATGAAATCAATCAATTGTTCCGAAAAATAGGTACTTTTAAGCATCGAGCTCGTAACGTCATGATCATTGGTGGTGGAAAGATCACGTATTATTTAACGAAGCAATTATTAGCCGATGGAATGAAAGTAAAAATTATTGAAATCAAACCCGAACGTTGTCAGGAACTATCCGAAATGTTACCAGATGCCAGCATTATTAATGCCGATGGAACAAGCCAAGAAGACTTAATGGAAGAAGGTATCAAAAATAGTGATGCCTTGGTTACTTTGACAGGTTTGGATGAAGAAAATATCGTCATCTCTTTGTTTGCCGAAATGTTAAAAATTCCAAAGGTCATAACGAAGATTAATCACTATTCATATTCCAACATTTTACAAAGTGTCGGACTAGATTCCACTATATCACCAAAAGCGAATACGGCGAACCACATCTTACGTTTTGTTCGTTCATTAGAAAATTCATTGAGCCAAGTAAAGACTCTTTATCGTTTCTTAAACAATCAAGTGGAAGCTTCTGAGTTTTTTATTCCCAATAAAACAGATTATACCAACGTCCCTTTCCGCGATTTAAGTTTGAAACCAAACACTCTAATTGCTTGTCTAATTCGCAATAATCACGTCATAATTCCCAATGGTAACGATTGGATAGAACCTAATGATAGTGTCGTTGTTGTAACTACACTCCCTCATCTTGGTGACTTTGAAGACGTTTTAAAGAGGAATTAATATGAACTTTCGTCTTGTATTTCATCAACTTGGTAATTTATTAAAGGTCGAAGCCGCTTTAATGGTATTACCACTAGTTGTATCTTTTATTTATCACGATAACAATTATATGGCCTTTATTGCCCCGATTGTTTTACTTTTAGTTTGTGGTTTTTTACTCACATTACGCAAAGACATCGATAAAAATATTTATGCAAAAGAAGGTTTTGCCATTGTCGGTTTATCATGGTTATTAATTTCATTATTTGGATCCATTCCGTTTCTAATGAGTGGTGCCATTCCAAACTTTATCGATGCTTTTTTTGAAACCGTATCTGGATTTACTACTACTGGAGCCAGCATATTAAACAATGTTGAAATATTAGACCAAAGCATCCTGTTTTGGCGCAGTCTTACTCACTGGATTGGTGGAATGGGCATTCTTGTTTTTGTTATCGCCCTACTTCCACAAACCAATGCACGAAATATGTTTATTATTAAAGCGGAAAGCCCAGGACCTATCGTTGGTAAGATTGTTTCGAGGGTGAAGCACACTGCCCGCATTCTCTATGCTATTTATTTTGTTTTAACTTTAGTTTTAATTGGTCTTTTATCGATAAAAATGCCATTATTTGATAGTATAAATCATGCTCTAGCAACCGCAGGAACGGGTGGTTTTTCAATTAAAAATGCCTCAATTGCCTATTATAATAATGCTTATATTGAAACAGTTATAACCATTTTTATGATTCTCTTTGGTATTAACTTCACGGTTTTTTATCTAGCATTGGTCGGCAATATTAATAAAGCTTTGAAGAGTGAAGAATTACATTGGTTCTTATTTTTCATTTTTGGTGCCATTGCTTTAATTGTAGCTAATACGCTTCAAATTTATGAAACATTTGGTGAGACTTTGCGTCATTCCGCCTTCCAAGTAGCATCGATTATTTCGACCACTGGTTTTGCTACTGTTGATTTCAACTCGTGGCCAACCATGTCGAAATTAGTTCTTTTATTTTTAATGTTCATCGGCTCTTGCGCTGGTTCAACCGGTGGTGGAATTAAAGTTAGTCGTGTTGTCATCTATTTAAAAATGATTATCAAAGAAATCCGTTATTCCATTCATCCACGGCAAGTATATTCAGTCTCGTTTGAAAAGAAGCCTGTTGATGATATCATTAGTAAAGATATTTTCTCGTTTTTAACAGCTTATCTAGGCATATTAGTGATAGCAACCCTCATTATTTCAATCGAAGGTAAAGACCTAATAACAACAGTTTCCTCAGTCATTGCTTGCTTTAATAATGTTGGTCCAGGATTTGGAATTGTCGGTCCGATGGGTAATTTCTCTAGCTTGACCAATTTATCGAAAATCACTTTAATCTTCACGATGCTGGCAGGAAGATTGGAAATCTTTCCAATTCTAATCTTATTCTCCCCAAAACTTTGGCGCCAACACTAAAGATGTTTATTCAATAAAAAAGACTCAAGTTGAGTCTTTTTATTTTTTATCTAGATTAATATAAACTTTATCGACGGTCTCATTTAAATCGGTTGGATCTGCATTGAAGAAAGTGATACTTCTTTTAACTATATCTTCTTCAAATAACATTAACGATAAATACAGTAAGAAGATAATTAAGGTAACAAAGAACCACATTTCGAAAATTCCGCTTCGACCTAACAAAATCAAAGCAAGAATTCCACCTACCCAAATCACCATCAACCAGATCTGGAGAATAATTCGTAAACGTGGATTTTCTGCCGATACCCATAAGACAAATGGATTAAATCCAATAAACACACTTAAAGCATACAAAACAGCAAAAGCACCATGAACAAAGTGCCAAAATGGATATTGTTCTTGTAAAGCAGGAACTACGGCCGTAATAATTAGTAAAAATGTCGATATAAGGGCAATGATTCGTTGCCGTTTTATTGCATATTTTTCTAGATGAAACAGGGATAATATAGCCACTTGAATAGTTGTCCCTGTAATGATGGACCAAATAACAAAGAAGATTCGGTAATTAAACAAATTCCCTATATTACTTAAGGTATACTCAAAAGGATTTTCAAGTGTACCATAAATAATGGTCAAAATTAGCGCGGCTAATAGAATACTTAAGGTAAAAATGCGGGTTCTTCGCACCCGGAAAAGTTCACGCTGAGCTTGAAGAAGATTCTTCTCACTCCACTCTTTTTTCACTTCATTACGATCGATGGATTTTGGATCAATTTTTAAAATCTTATTCAGTGGATTTCGTTTTTCCATAATCGATTCTCCTCTTCTTTCCTTGTATTCTGGTTTCGATTATAGCGTTTTTACCGCATAATGAAAAGAAAAAAATGAGGTTTGACCTCATTTTTATACAATTGAATCGTCTAAGGTATCGAGATATTGTTTTAAAGGTTTAACAATCTTTTTTAAACTACCTGCTTTAAATGGAACGGCTAACTTAACATCTTTTAGTAAGGATAGATAGGTTTTTTGACCACCAAGGCGGCATAGTTTCAAGTATTTTGTCCAGGCGAGTGTGCGATTTTCCCGTGCTTCATTAAAGAATTGGAACGCCGATATTTGCGCAAGTGTGTAATCAATATAATAGAATGGGCTTTCATAAATATGGGCTTGTCGCATCCAACGACCACCATCGTTTAAGAAGCGATTGCTACCATATTTAATATGTGGTAAGTATTTTTGTTCAATTTCCCGCCATTTAGCTCGTCTTTGCGCTGGAGTGACATCGACATTTTCATAAACATAATGTTGGAATTCATCCACAGCAACCCCATATGGAATGAAAGTTAAACTGCTGCTGATGTGCGATAATTTATATTTAGCTGTATCTTTCGCAAAGAAGCCTTCCATCCAAGGATACGCAAAAAATTCCATACTCATCGAGTGAATTTCACAGGCTTCTAAAGTTGGCCATTCTTGTTCTAATAAAGGTACATCTTTACAGCAATAGGCCATAAAGGCGTGTCCCATTTCATGAGTTAAGACATCGACATCCCCGCTGGTCCCATTGAAATTAGCAAAAACAAATGGTGACTTGTATGCTGGAAATGTGGTGCAAAATCCGCCACCAGATTTTCCTTGTTTTGCTTCTAAATCCATAAGTTCACAATCCTTCATATAATGGAAGAATTCACTAGTTTCAGTTGACATTTCATCGTACATTTTTGTGGCGACATCCACAAGATATTTTTGATCACCGGCTGGCTTGGCGTTACCACTTAAAAATTGCAGGTTATAATCGTAGTATTTCATGCCCTTAATTCCTAAACGTTTGGCTTGCTTTTTGAATAGTTTCTTGGTGAGTGGGACAATGTATTGATAGACTTGTTCCCGATACAATTTAACATCTTCAGCGGTGTAGTCAACCCGACCAAGGCGGAGATAACCGAGTTCCACATAGTTTTTAAATCCAAGTTTTTTCGCCATCTTATCGCGAACTTTAACCATTTTGTCATATATCTCATCGAGTTCCGCTAGATTTTTATTGAACCATTGATAATAGGCTTTCGAAGCAGCCGCCCGAACTTGACGGTCAGCATCTTGCATATACTTTCCTAGTTTTGGCAGATTGAGAGTTTGCCCTTGAAACTTAATTTTGGCCGAGGCAAGTAGTTTGCTATAGCGACTTTTTAATTTATTATCTTCAACCATATCTTCAATGATAATTGGATTAAATGATTTGGTAGATACCTTTGCCGCATTAAGTAACACTGGTCCAAACTTTTTATCGATGGCTTCACAAAACGGACTGGAAAGTAAAGCTAGATAATATTCATTGACAAGGGCGGAATAACGAGGACTAATTTCATCGATTAAATCGATTTGTTTTACGTAATAAGGATCCGTCGTATTTAAGGAAAAACGAACATTCGCTAAAGCAAAATTGGTTTCGGTTTGGCGCCGATATTCATTAATTTTTTCAATACAAGCGATTTGTTTTTTAGCCGTTTCTGCCTTTTTAAATTCTTCGATGAGTGCACGAAAAGCGACTTCGACTGTTTCAATATTTATTTCATGATATTGATATTCATTGAATTTCAACATGTAATTCACCTCGCATCCTATTCTATCACACATTATCTTCTATGCCCATTATGAAAATAAAAAAAGACGGGATTCTTCCCGTCTTTGATTCCGACATATTGATTAACTAAGCTTGATTTTTCTTAGCAACCATTTTTTCTAAAACCGATAAAACTAGATTGAGCACAATGCCTGCAACCGCTGCTGTAGCAATCGCTGGTAATTTACCAAGAGCACCACTTAAGGAACCCCCGATACCGACGATTAAGATGACAGCAATAACTGCAAGATTTTTTGAATTGAACATATCAACTTTTTTATCAATCATAATCGCAACGCCTTGAGCAGCGATGACACCGAATAAATAAATTTCAGCTCCACCGATGACTGCAGTTGGAATACTGTGGAAGAAATTGGTTAATGGAGCAAAGATGGAGATAATAATCGCCAAGATAGCGGCGGTTCCTAACACCCAGGTCGAGAAGTTGCGAGTAATAACCATCGTCGAAATGTTTTCCCCGTAATTAGTTCCTGCAGGTCCACCAACTAAGGCAGATGCAATATCACCACATCCATCCCCAATTAAATTTTCACCAAGTTTTTCTGAGATGTTATATTTCTTTGCAGATCCTTTATCCGAAGCTAGTTTATTAACATATAAATCCAATTGGTACAAGTGAGCAGTCGATTCAGGAATCGTAGCAATCGCGATTGGTGCGATAGCAAAGACAGCTGCCCAATCCACATTTGGCGTAATATAATCGATAACACTTGATCCGGCAGGGAGTGTTGACCAAGCAAAGAGGTTACCATCAAAAATCGCACCAAAGTCGACTAACTTAAAGACAACAGCAACAACATAACCAACTAAAATACCGAGTAATAATGGAATTTGGCTTAGTAATCCTTTTTTAAAGATAACTGTAAAGACGATAATT
>CAYOYG010000033.1:0-8842 GCA_964408135.1 uncultured Eubacteriales bacterium
AGTGGTTGCGAAGTTCGATTAAAGATGAAATCAAGAATCGTACTGCCAAAAGTACGTTTCTTTTTTTCTTGGAGTTCAATTAATTCAGCCTGCATTTTTTGAGCTAGAAAACGACTGAGTTTACCATTATTACCATTCAAAGAATACGAGACAATTTTTATAGCCATTTTACAACCTCCTTGATTTTGGTTTATCTTGCTACATAAGAAACAAATCATTTAACAGTAATTTAAGGATGATTAACCTATTTCGCTGGTTCTTCACCCTCATCATTAGGATAAGGACTTTCTTGATGAAATACCTTCCGAACAATTTGTTTGGTTGGTGTGACAAAGGTTCCTTTGAAGATATTGATAATTGGATCAATAAACGAAGCGACGGTTAACTCTGGCAAAGCCGCTGCAGCTTCGGCATAAGAGGTTTTTAATAGATTAATTTCTTTGGATTCAGTATCGTGTTCTTCAAAGATAAGACTTCGCGTTAAGAATCCGGCACGTAGCATAAAGAAACTATTGACCGTTCCATTGATTAAGGAGCCCACAAATGGTTTTGCTAAACCTTTTAAACTATTACCAAGAATACTACCAATATCGACCGATTGAGCACCATCAGCCACAAAGCAAGCGATCGTAACGTTGAAATAAAGGCGCAGTAGTTTGGTAAATGTTGGGCGGAAGCCACAACGTGTAACTATCTTTTTGATTAAGCGGAAGTTATTGACTAGCACAATTAATATATCCGCCAATCCATTTTGGGAGATGGATGTAAAATACATAGTATCCCGAGCGGTTAAAACGATGATGCGACGAATATCCCCGCGTAAATCATCTTTAATGATTTTATTGAGAACTGTTTTTAAAGCATTGTATTTCTTTTCAAAATCAGTTTCTTGATTGTTTAATTCTGTTTTTAGTAGGTCAACATTGCGCTCTTTTACCAATTGTTTTTGCATCAGTTTATTCGCCATTTTACGCATTTCTTGATAATTATCTTTCATCTTCTTTTGTGTGATTTTTTCATCATTAAAGCGATGAATTTTAGTTAAAGAATAACTTGGGGAGAGAAAGATTATAAAGAAAGGGCGAAGGATAAAATACAAAACTAAAAGGGCAACTACTACATAGTAACCATAAACAAGATAGATAGAAGTTGTCGCTTCAATCCTTTGACCAAATTCAATCACTTTTACATAAAGCCAAAGTAATAAGGCAAGGAGTCCAAAGAAGATTATTATCGCCGAGATTGTATTGCGTTTTTTCATCATTATCACCAGGTAAATTATAACATGCAGAAACCAAACATTGTAGGAGAAATCTTGTTGAATTAGGGTTAAATTGATAGTAAACAAGTTAATAAGGCCAACTTTAACGTCTTTTTCCTTAGAAAAAGGATGGTATCTACAAAATGGTTATGATAGTATTTTCCTAAAAGAAGAGGAAATAATATGCCAACAGAAATACTTGAAGTGGTAATGGTTGTTTGTTTTGGTCTATCATGGCCGGCTAGCATCGCTAAATCCATTCGTGCAAAAACCAGCAAAGGAAAGAGTTTGTTTTTTTTATGTTGTGTCCTTTTTGGCTATGCTGCGGGAATTACTGGTAAATTTTTAGCCAATCGCCTAAACTATGTAGTTGTTTTCTACATTATCAATTTTTTAATGGTTTTTACTGATTTGTTGCTCTATTTACATAATCAAAAAAAAGATCGTCAGTTATTATAGGGAAAGCGAGGAAGGAATATCATGTTTTTCAATTTAAAAAGATGGTACAGTATTAAAAAAGAAAAAAATGCACGCGAACTTATACTAATTATTATTGTTGTTTTCAACCTTTTGCTTTGGTTTGTTTCTTCAATCTTGGCTTACTTAATTCAACCAACGATGTATGGCAATATTATCGGGGCTTTATGGAGTTCTGGTATTACATGGATGCTTGAACCTGGTTTCTATGACCCAAATGTTGTACCAGCCATCCGTGCTATCTCGATTGTGGTAATCCTCACCTCCATGATTACCTTCAGTGGAGGAATCATCGGTTATGTTAGTAACCTATTTTCTTCGCTGATTGAAAATGCCAAGCAAGGGAAAGGCCAACTCTATTTAAAAAATCATATTATTCTTTTGAATTGGAACCATAAAGCATTAGAGTTAATTGCCGATTATATTTACGATGATAAGTCGACATATGTAGTGGTCTTATCGAGCATCGAAAAAGAGAAAATTGAACAAGAGATTCATCACAAATTTTTCGATATAAGTGCTTCAAAGACCAAATTAAATGTCATCGTTCGCCAAGGCGACGTTTTCTCGAAAAGTGATTTGACGGAGATACGGATTAAAGAAGCCAAATCGATTATATTGCTGGCGGATGAGCAAGACGATGTTTGTCACGAAGATGTTTGTGTATTAAAGACATTAATGCTTATTTCCAAAATGGATTTAAATCCAAATCAAACAATTCTCGTTGAAGTTAAAAACGAAAAAACCATTCACTTAATTCGCGATCAAATTGCTAAACAATCCACATTAGCCAATCAAATATTGCCAATTTTCCCTGATGAATTGATGGGGCGTTTAATTGCCCAAACCTTGTTAATGCCGGGACTTAATAAAGTTTATCATGAATTGTTTTCCTTTGAAGGAGCCGAGTTTTATACCATTCCTTATGAAGACCCAATTACTTTTCTAAAACAACATGATCATGCGATTCCCATTTATGGTAACAAAGAAGACTTATATGTACTTGCTAGTTGTTATCCGAATATTTATAAAAAAAGAGAAACTCCACTCGGTGAGTATAAAAAATTTATGGTGGAAGACAAAACGCTCTACCAAGAAAAAACAATTCTTGTCTTTGGTGAAAATCGCAAGCTGCCATACATCCTTGAATCACTGCGACTATTTGAGTTAGAAAACAAGGTCAAGATTCATATGGAACGAATTGAATCCAACGAAGCAGAAGTCATTGAATCCTATACCAAGAAGTTATCGAAAATTGATCATATCTTGATTTTGTCGAAAGATAACGTCGCGTTACATGAACGTGATTCGGATGTTTTAATAACATTACTTATGACGCAAGAAATTGCCAAAAAACATCATGCTGACTTTGTGGTTGAGCTACTGGATCCAAAACATAATGATGTAGCACAAAGTTATAATGTCAAGAATACGATTATTAGTAACGAATATATTAGCCGTATTATGACCCAACTCAGTAAAAATCGGAAACTCTATGATTTATTTATTGACTTACTGACCTATGACGATGGTAGTGAAGAAAAAGATAGTTATGAAGTTTATAAGTATGATGCTCCATTATTAATCCAAACTGCCTACCCGATAGTCTTCTCCTCGCGTGCTGATTATATATATTCAATGATGATGAATAGTCAGGGTAAATTTATTCCAATAGGGATTATAAAAGAGGGTCAACTTGAAATATTCCAAGGAGATTTAGATGAGCAAAAATCGTTAGTTATTAATGAAAAAGATAGCTTGATAATTATTTGTAAGTAGAACAAGAAAAGAGCCTAAAATTAGGTTCTTTTTAATATTCATTTTGTTGCGATAAATAGAGTTCACGATAGAAGCCGTGTTGAATCATTAAATCCTCGTGTTTACCCTGTTCCACGATGCGGCCACTTCGTACAACTATAATGTGGTTCGCATTACGAATTGTCGATAGACGATGGGCGATGATAAAGGAAGTTTTTTGTTGCATCAGTTGAAGCATTGCCTGTTGAATTTTACGTTCAGTTTGTGTATCGACATTGGAGGTAGCCTCATCCAAAATGAGCATCTTTGAATCCAGCAACATCGCACGAGCGATCGTTAATAATTGTTTTTGACCTTTGGAAATGTTGACTGCATTATCACTTAGAATCGTGTCATATCCCTCTGGTAAGGAAACGATGAAGTTATGAATTTTCGCTGCTTGGGCCACGCGGATGACATCTTCTTTTGTTGCCTCTTTTTTACCATAGGCAATATTTTCAAAGATGGTTCCATAGAATAACCAGGTGTCTTGTAAAACCATGGTATATAAATCGCGCAAGCTCTTACGAGTCACTTGTTGAATGGCATGTTGATCAATACGGATTACTCCTTCATCGACATCATAGAAGCGCATCAATAGATTGACAATGGTTGTTTTTCCAGCGCCGGTTGGACCAACAATAGCGACAGTTGAACCATGGGGTATTTCTAGATTTAAATCTTGAATAATTGGACTTGTTTTATCATAACTAAAACTTACGTGTTCAAAAGTAACATTGCCTTCGACTTGTTCTAAGCTATATGAATCACTACCATCCGCTTTTTCTGGCTCTTGATCCAAGAGTTTGAAGAAGCGATCAGCCGCAGCAAATGCTGATTGAAGTTCACTCATAATATTGGCAAATTCATTGATAGGGCCGGAAAATTTACGTGAATATAAAACGAATGAAGAAACTTTTCCTAGAGAAATACCCCCACGCATAAACAGCAAAGAACCAAATAAACTAACAAAGGCTAATGACAAGTTGTTCATTAGATTGACGATTGGTCCGGTAATACTCCCATAATAATCGGCATCGCAATAGGCATCGACTGCCGCTTGATTTTTTTCATCAAAGCGCGCAATGATTGTTTCTTCTTGATGATAGGCTTTTGCGGTTTTTAAACCACCTGTCATTTCTTCCACAAATCCATTGAGTTCACCCAATTTTCGCGAACGTTTACCATATAATGGTTGAACTCTTTTGGTCAGGATGTTGGTGGAAACAATGGATACCGGGATGGTGACAAGGAAGATAAGGACCAGGATTGGTGAGATAAGCAACATCATAATGAAGGAGATGACAATCGTAACTATACTCGTAACAATTTGTAATAAATCATTGGAAAGTGTTGCATTGATTGTATCAATATCATAGGTGATACGAGATATGATATCGCCTGCTTGATGTGTATCAAAGTACCCAACAGGGAGAGTCACTAATTTATGAAATACATCTTGTCGCATCTGATAGGTAACTTTTCGACTAAGACGAATTAGTAGAATAGAAAGAAGATAGCTGATTAAAGACGAGGCAATATAAAAGCCAATCATCCAGGCGCAGTAATAAAACACCTTTGAAAAGTTTACGGCACCAACACCTAGTTCAATGGCATCGATGGCAAAACCAGAAAGAAGTGGACCAACAAGCGCAAGGGCATTACTAGCGAGAGCTAGAAATAAGGTTAATATTAATATCCATTTATAGCGTGAAAGGTATTTCCATAAGCGAATTAGCAAGTAACGACGTGAAATGGAAGGTTTTACGGAGGTCTTATTCGTTTGATGTTTCATTTTCTTTTTCCTCCTACTTCAACATTTCACCCATTTGGGTGTCATAGATTTCACGATAACTCGGGCAAGTTTTTAATAATTTAGCATGAGTACCATAGCCAATGATTTTTCCTTCTTCAAGCATCATTATTTTATCAAGATGGAGAATGGAACTGATTCGTTGGGCAATAATGATAGTAGTTGTATTTGGTAATTCGCGAGCAATTCCTTCTCGTACTGCTGCATCCGTCAGATAATCAAGAGCACTTGAGCTATCATCAAGAATCAAAATTTCTGGCATTCCGGCAAGTGCTCTTGCAATCAATATACGTTGTTTTTGTCCCCCACTTAAATTAGCTCCTTTAATGGTTAAAGGATATTGGAGTCCTCCTGCCTTTTCATCAATGAAATTGGCTTGAGCAATTCTAGCCGCTTTGAGAATAGATTCCTGTGGTAGATGACGACCAAAATCAATGTTCGCGTAGATGGTGTCGGCATAGATTAAATCATTTTGCATTGCAATTCCAAATTTGGTATGAAGTACTTGATTCTCAATACTACGAATATCTTGATTATCGATACGAATACTTCCATCATCGCAATCATAGAAACGAAGTAGCAACTGAATGAGTGTAGATTTTCCACTCCCAGTTTCACCAATTATTCCAAGTGATTCACCATGGGCAAGAGAGAAGGTAATATTTTGAAGGTTTGGTCGGATTTTATTATAGGAAAAGGAAACATGGTCAAACTCAACGTGGTAGTTATTATGACCAGGATTTGTTTCTTTAATTGGCATTGAATCTTGCAGTAATAAGATGGATTCAATCCGTTTCGCACTGGCCGCTCCTTTTGAATACAGAGTAAAAATGCGGGTTACCATCAATAGGGCATTTAAAATAATGGCGAAATAGCTTAAAAATGCCATGATTTGACCACTTTGGGTTAGGCCAATATTGACTCGAAAGGCACCAACGATGATAACGGAGGTTAAGCCTAGATTTAATAATAAGTTCATCGCCGGGCTAGTTAAAGCCATCGTTTGACTGGCTTTTTGATCTTGGGTCACGACTTCGCGGCTAATGGTATCGAATTTTTCAATTTCGTAATCGGTTTTTGATAAAGCTTTAATTACACGAATACCACTGATATTTTCTTGAATCTTTCTTACAAGATGGTCATTCGCCACTTGGGTTTTTGAATACAAAGCAACGCCTTTTTTTGAAACCTTCAAAATAATAAAAGTTAATATAGGCAGTGTAGTAATTAAAACTAGGGTTAAAACTGGTTCCAATGTTAAAGTCATGATTATGCCACCAACTAAAAGAATAGGGGCACGAATACCAAGTCTTTGCATCCGATCTACCATTTGATGGACATTATACGTATCGGAAGTGAGACGTGAGATTAAAGAGGGAGCTGTAATGGTGTCGCTTTGTTGAGCGGAAAGATAAGAGATTTTTGCAAATAGATCGTGGCGCAGCTTTTTAGTAATGTCACGTGAAATGGTAATCGACATGCGATTAGCAATGATGTTGGAAAAAACGGCAACAATCGCACATAAAATCATAATCCCTCCATAGAAATATAAGGGACCAACTTGTTGTTTTGGGACAATATCATCAATCATAAAGGCTAGTAACCATGGTAAAAACAAATCCATGATGGAACCAATAAATTTGATGGTGAACTGAACAGCCATTCTCCAACGATGTGGCTTTAAATAGGTTAAAAATGTTTTCATAGACTACCTGCGTTTCGATGATCAATGTAACTTTGTGCTTTTTTGGATATCTTCTCTAGTAAGAAAGCAAATTGTTCTTTTTCTTCTTTCGTGAAGTCTTCGGTTATGAATTGATTCCAATCGGCAAAGATTTGCCATATTTTCGGCAATATAGCCAATGCTTTGTCGGTTGGATATACATTGATTTGGCGTTGATCTTCACCATTATTAATACGCTTGATCCAACCTTTTTCTTCTAAACTAGTGAGTTGACGTGTCACGTTACTTTTATTGACAAAGATGGTTCTTGCGATATCTTCTTGCGTGATCCCAGGTTGTCGACAAATCGGTAGAAGATAAGTGACTTGGTAGCCAGTAATTTGACTATCTTCTAAGCGATCACTGCGATAAAGCATAGTACAACGAGAGATGGTATTGATAGCTTTGGTAAATAGTTGCATAGACAACATCCTTTCTAGGCAACAATTAGTTGCGTGTGCAACCAATAGAATACGGCTAAGGAACAAAAAAGTCAATATTCATGATGAATAAAAATGCAATCTCTTTACTCGAAAAGAGAACTTTGCACCATTACCCCAAAATGATTATAATAATAGAAAAAGGGGGATTTAATTATGAAACGAGTCTATATTGTGGATGCTCTACGTTTACCAGTTGGTTCCTTTGGTGGTTTTTATAAAAATAATAGTCCAAAAGACCTTGGAGCTGCTGTGATCAAAGCCATTGTCAAACATAGTGGAATCAATCCAAGTCAAATCGATGAAGTAATAGTCGGAAATATTATGCAAACCGATCCAAAAGGTAATCCGGGGAGAGAAGCTTGGCTGGATGCTGGTATGCCAATCGAAGTGCCTTCTTTCACGATTAATAAGAATTGTGCTTCCAGTGCTAAAGCCATTGCATTGGGGGCGACCTCCATTATGGCGGGTAAGGCCGATATGATTCTTGCTGTCGGTATGGAAAATATGTCAGCGGCTCTTTATGTTTTACGTAATGCACGTTATGGGTATCGGATGGGAAACAGCGTTCTATCCGATTTACTGACTGACCTTCTAATTGGAATGGGTATGACCGCTGAAAAACTAGCGGAACAATATCATTTATCCAGAAAAGAAATCGATGAATTTTCGTTGCGCAGTCAACAAAAAGCAACTAAAGCATGGGAAAACAATGTTTTTGCCGATGAAATAGTTCCTTTTAGTTACGTAGTAAAAGGTAAAGAATTAACGATATACAAAGACGAAGGTTTTAAACCAACGACAACATTAGAAGGATTAATGCAATTAAAACCTACATTTAAAAGTGACGGTGTTGTGACGGCCGGAAACTCTTCAACTATTAATGATGGAGCGGGAGCTGTTTTATTAGTCAGTGAAGCCAAGATGAAAGAACTTAATAAACAACCATTATTGGAAGTCATTGATTTTGCTAGTGCTGGTGTTGATCCTTCGGTTATGGGAATTGGGCCCGTTCCAGCTATTCAAAAACTGTTAAAACAAACTGGATTAACCATTCAAGACATTGATGTATTTGAATTAAATGAAGCCTTTGCTTCTCAAGCATTAGCGGTTATGAAAGAACTGAAAATAGATGAAAAGAAAGTCAATCCAAATGGTAGTGGAATTTCTCTTGGTCATCCTGTTGGGGCAACGGGTGCTATTTTAAGCGTGAAAATTGCCCATCATATGAAGAAACATCATTTAAAATATGGTGTTGTTACAATGTGTATTGGTGGTGGACAAGGATTTGCTATGCTACTTAAAAACCCAGCGATAAAATAGATACTAAG
>CAYOYG010000034.1:0-8688 GCA_964408135.1 uncultured Eubacteriales bacterium
CGATCAAACAATTCAGAATTCCAAATGAAGATACCATCATCGTTATAAACCGTGATGCCAATTTCACCAAAAAGATAGGCTTCTGAAACATCGGCGCCTAATGTGTTTTTTAAGGTAAGTAGATTCCGGCGACTGGCTTGTTCAAGTTTACGAATAACGCGCAGGGCCAGAAAAACACTGACCAGAATGAAACCAGCCGATAAATAAACGATAAAATCGGTATTGCCTAACAGAACAAAAACATCGGGAAACTCAAGATAACCAATCGCGAGTGCACCGACGATAATGGTAACAATAATAAAATACGTTAAGAGACCTTTTTTTATTTTATCAAGTGTTTGAAACATAACTCCAACTCCTTGTTCTAAATATTATACAATATTTCCCTAAGAAAATCACTAGCAATGAACCCAAGTTTTTTAACGAAATTGCCTGAAGCTTTTCCCTCAAAAAAACCCAAAATAAAATCCCCGCATAAAACGGGGATGATGTTATTCGACAGTATATGGTAGTAAGGCCATTTGACGAGCACGCTTAATGGCAATGGCAAGCATTCTTTGATACTTTGCACTAGTGCCTGTTACGCGGCGTGGAGCGATTTTGCCGTTGGCAGAAATGAATCTACGGAGCAATTCGACATCCTTATAGTCAATATGAGTAATTTTATTCTTTGTAAAAAAACAAACCTTTTTACGTGGACGTTGTTTTTTAAAAGCCATGTTATTTTCCCCCTTTAAAACGGAAGCTCATCGTCATCAATGTCGATGGCTGGATCTTTTAGATTATCTTCAAACTTCGGCCCTTTGCTTTGACTGAAGCCTTCACTTGTCACGCTTTCGTGTCTTTGCATACTTGCCGCTTTGGATTCTAATAATTGAACCGAATCACAAACGACTTCGGTTACAAAGACTTTTTTGCCGTCTTTATCATCGTAAGACCGGGATTGTAGACGTCCTTCGACCCCTACAAGTGCACCTTTTTTACAATATTGACCGACAAACTCAGCCGTTTTATTCCAAACAACACAGTTGATAAAGTCGGCTGACCGTTCTTCTTGCTTAGCAAAACGATTGTCAACCGCAATTGTGAAGGATACGACGGCGTTGCCATTGCTGGAACGACGAAGTTCACCTGGGTCTTTGGTAAAACGACCAACTAGAACGACGCGATTAATCATAGTGGTTCACCTACTTGTCTAAAGCAAGCACAAGCTGACGAACAACGTTTTCATTGATATTGCAGATACGTTCGAATTCCGCTTTCAAGTTGCTATTGTCGGTTTCAAAATTGATCACGACATAATAACCCTTGGTTTGCTTTTCGATTTCGTAGGCAAAATCTTTAACTCCCCATTCATTAACATTGCTAACTTTTCCGCTATTATCTTTCAAAACATTTAATAATGTCTCGAGTAATGCTTTGCGGGATTCTTCATCTAAGTTATAGTTAAGAATTACCATTGCTTCGTATTTTTTCATACGCACACCTCCTCATGGACTATTTGGTTATGCTCTTGGCATAACGAAGAGAAGCACTCCTTCACGTAGTGCTTAGTTATTATACAACATGCTGACCAATAAGTCTAGTAAAAAAAATCGCCCTTAGGCGATATGATTTTGTTGGATAAAATCGATAAAAGCTTCCGTTGTTAAAGGCCGAGCATAGCGGAATCCTTGAATATAGTTGATTCCTGCAGAATTTAGGAACTGAACATGTTTATCGGTTTCAGCCCCTTCTGCGATGGAATGAAGACCAAGCGAATGAATGATTTCCACCGTTTTATTAAAAACAACAGCACCTTTTTCATTATTGATTGATTTTAACATGGTATCGCGTGAAATTTTGACATAACTAAATGGCAAACGAAGTAATGCATTAACATTGGAATAGCCGGTTCCTAAATCATCCAACATAAAGATAATGCCTTTATCTTTTAGTTTGTTCATGATGAATGGAAGTTTTTCGGATGTCATTGCCGCTGTTTCGGTGATTTCAAGTGATATAAATTCTGGTGGAATTTGATATTTTTCTAAGGTGGATAAAATGCGATCTGCTATACCCTCATCTTCACATTCAATGACCGACAAGTTGATGGAAATACGTTGAATCGCACTAGTATGAATTAAACCGGATTCTTTAATAAAATGACATACCCGATCTAAAACTTGTTCACTTACTTTGGAAATCATGCCATTTTTTTCTGCGATTTCAATAAAATCACCGGGCATAATAATTTTATTATCGACGCGGCGAATTCGGGCAAGCGCCTCGGCAAAAACAAATTGACCTTCATGCGGGGAGAAAATTGGTTGTAGGTTGATCTCAATGCGATTATTTTCAACCGCATCGCGTAGTAAGACTTCATTTTCGTCATGACGAACCATCTTTTGAATCATCAAAGCATCGAATACGATAAAGGCGCGACGACCTTTATCTTTGAGCGTGTAATACATATGGAAGAAGGACTCGACCGCATTATTTTCATTTTCAAAATACTTGGTTTCGTAGGTGTAAGCGATGGAGACCGATAGATTGCCACTATAGGAACCAACATTCCAATAGTTATTCAAATCATTGCGTACTTTATGCACAAATTGTTCAAATGCTTCCGGGGTTTCAAACTCAGTTACGACAATAAAACTATCGAAGAACTTACGAAAAACTCGGGTTCCTTTAACACAAACACTGGCTAGATAATCCGCCACAGAAATGGCTAATTTTTCGCCGTTGCCCGTCCCAAACATATTATTAATAACATGCATATCATCAATTTTAATTAAGATAAATTGATAGGGATATTTTGAGTAAATGCGTTCACTCATATAGCAAACAAAACTATTGCGATTGAAAGCTCCTGTCGAAGAATCGAGCATATCACAGGGATTTTGCATATTTAAATAAACCGTTCCAATTGCAAAAGCAAGAGCAACTCCAATAATTAGATAGGTCGGAAAAATATTTTGAACAATGACCGCAGCAAATAATACAAATAAAAATGCCAAGATGGAATTAAATTCACGTTTTCGTAACGCTTTGCGATGGATAAATAATGACGTTAAAGCAAAAGTGAAATAGAGGGCAGCAGAAAATATCAACAACGTATAAAATGGACCGTGTTGATATAGCGTTCCATTGGCGAAATAAAAGAAGGTGTGATTGAGTGGATTTAATAATAATAGGAATTGGAATACGACATAGGGAACAAATAGAGCAATTAGAATCTCTTTTTCTTTTAATAAAGATGATTCGACACGAACTAAGACATAAGCAAAGAAAGCCGCTGGAAGCAGTAAAAGAGTATTAAAAAACAACAAGTTGACTACTTCGTTGATCCACATTGGAATCGTCGCTGCATGAGCAATGGTATAAGCACCAAGGATGTCCAATGCATTGTGCAGAATCCCTAGAATCAAGAAACAGGAGAAGTACTTGTTGATTTTACTTGGAAATTTTTGGGTGGTCAAGAAATGAAAGGCGATGCCTAACAGGAAGACAAGTGCAATCATCTCAAACTTTGCATCGTAGTGCATAGGTTACCCCCTCCGCCGTATTACCAAGAATATTAGCACAAGAAGGCCAAATTGTAAATTACAAACCTTTTGCTTTTAATGACTTCTTTTCCGGTTTGGATGGAATTGTTGTTTTTGTAAATGAGTGACATTTTCCGGCATAGGGACAACCCCCGCAAGATGAGCAATGCCCTCCGTTTTTCTTTTGTTTTCTTTGCCAGTAGATAATGGCAATGACGGCAATGAAAACGATTAAGAGAATAGCATAATCGATAATCTTCATATTAAAACAATCCTCCTATCTGATAGACAAGCAAAGCGATAACATAAGCCATAGCGGTTTGAATGAGTACTACAACAAAAGCGAGCCTTCCACTTTTTAATTCCCGTTTCATTGTGGCAACCGCCGCAACACATGGTGTGTATAAAAGGGTAAATAATAAGAAAGCAAAAGCAGAGAGTGGTGTAAACAAAGTAGGTAGAGATAAAAACAAATCACTCATATTTGTTCCTAACAAGACAGCAAGGATACTAACCACCGCTTCTTTTGCCGAAAATCCTGCAATCAAGGCGGTAACAATTTTCCAATCACCAAAACCAAGTGGTTTAAATAGTGGTGTAATGAACTGGGCAATCGTGGCTAATATGGAGGTATCGATATTGGTAACAGGATTGAATTTAAAGTCAAACGAACTTAAAAACCAAATCACTAGAGAGGCGAGAAAAATAATGGTAAAGGCCCGAACAAGAAAATCGCGTGCTTTATCCCATAGTAAAAGCAATGTTGTTTTTAAAGAAGGAAAACGGTAATTCGGTAATTCCATGATGAAAGGAATCGGTTTTCCTTTAAAGCGAGTTTTATTCATCACATAGGCCGATATAATTCCAACGATGATCCCAATCACATAGAGAAGAATCATCATAAGGGCACGGTGTTTGGCAAAAAAGGCATATGTAAATACGGCATAGATTGGTAACTTCGCACTACAACTCATGAAGGGGGTTAAGAAAATGGTCATCTTGCGATCGCGTTCACTATTGAGGGTTCTCGTTGCCATAATAGCAGGAACACTGCAACCAAAGCCAATCAACATCGGGACAAAACTTTTTCCTGATAGACCAATCTTACGTAATAGTTTATCCATAATAAAAGCAACACGAGTCATATAACCACTATCTTCAAGTAAAGAAAGGAATAAAAACAAGGTGACAATAATTGGGATAAAACTAATGACACTCCCCACACCAGCAAATATCCCATCGATGACGAGAGATTGAATCACAGGATTGATTCCACTACTACTCATCGCTTGTGCGACAAGAGAAGTTAATCCATCGATACCACTTACTAGTAAGTCCGAAAGAAAACTACCGACAAGATCGAAGGTCAAGTAAAATATGACCATCATTATGGCAAAGAATAGGGGCAATCCTAAATATTTGTGTGTTAATATTCTATCGATTTTTACGCTTCTTTTTCGTTCAATCGACATTTCATTTTCTTTCTTAACGTAGTGTTGGACAATCTTTTCAATATAGGTATAGCGCATCGTAGCGATAGCTGCATAACGATCATAACCAGATTCATCGACCATTTGCTGAACGGAGTGTTCAATAGTTTCTTGTTCATTGGGTGTCAGGTTTAGTTTTTTTAACATTACATCGTCGCCTTCAATTAACTTGGTAGCGACAAAACGAGGCGGAATATGTATAGCTTGCGCATGGTCTTCAATTAAGTATAAAACACTATGCAGTGTCCGGTGGACGGCACCTTGACACCAGTCGATACTGGCGGGTATTTTCTTGTTTTCTACAATATCAATCACCGCGAGAATCAAGTCTTCGATTCCTTCTTTTTTCGCGGCAGATATCGGAATAACAGGGACTGTCAGTTCCTTTTCAATTCCCTTTACATCAACACTACTATGATTATTCTTCATCTCATCCATCATGTTAAGGGCAATAACGGTTGGTATTTGTAAGGTTAATAATTGCATCGTTAGATAAAGGTTACGTTCGATATTGGTCGCATCAACAATATTAATAATTCCATCTATTTCCCCACTCAGTAAGATATCGCGAGTTACTATTTCATCGCTTGAAAATGGTGATAGTGAATAAATCCCCGGCAAATCAATGATTTCGATTTCGTGTTGGCGGTTGCGAACATAGCCGTGTTTTTGTTCCACCGTCACACCCGGAAAATTTCCCACATGCTGATTGCTACCAGTTAATTCATTAAACAAGGTAGTCTTCCCACTATTTTGATTACCAATTAATGCTATTTTCATACAAACACCTCACTTACTTCAATATAATTTGCTTCTTCAAGTCGTAAAGTCAAACTATAGCCACGTAACATAATTTCTAATGGATCTCCCATTGGTGCCTTCTTAACGAGAGTTATTTTCGTATTTGGAATAATTCCCATATCTAGTAATCGCCGTCTTAATGGTTCATTGGGACAGTTAATTGCTTTGATAAAAGTGGATTCTCCTACTTTCATTTTACTTAATGTCTTCATTCAAAAATCTCCTTTGTTATCTATGACTAACATTATAGCATATTGTCCAAAAAAGAAAACTAAAAATTATATAAAAATAAAAACCGCCCTTCTTGGGCGGTTCAAATGAACAATTATTTCTTTTCTTTGCGGAAACACATAAACCAATCAAGACAATATTGATCATCCTTCTTGGTTTGCATTCTTTCTTTTGCTACGCCGCAAGAACCAGCGGTTGGAACAATTACATCATCACCTGGACGCCAGTCTGCTGGTGTAGCACAAGCATCGGCATCGGCTTTTTGAAGTGCTTGAATCACCCGTTTGATCTCATCGAAATTTCTTCCTGTGGATAGCGGATAATACAGAATTAAGCGAATTTTTCCGTTAGGGTCGATGACAAAAACAGCACGTACGGCTTGTGTATCCGATTGACCCGGTTGAATCATACCAAATTTTCGCGCTATATCCATTTTGATGTCTTCAATGAGGGGGAATTTTACTTCAATATTTTTCATTCCCTTCCATTCAATATCTTGGATTTTTCTTAGCCAGGCAATATGCGCATAGATAGAGTCAACGGAAAGACCAATTAGTTCAGTATTTAATGCCTTAAAATCATCTGCCATTTTGGCAAATGTCATGAATTCTGTCGTACAAACTGGTGTAAAATCAGCAGGGTGGGAGAAAAGAATAACCCATTTGCCTTTATAATCAGCGGGAAAGTTGATTTCTCCTTGGGTCGTTTTCGCCTTGAAACTAGGTGCATAATCTCCTATGAGCGGCATGCGAACAACTGTATTTTCTTCCATTTCTTTTTCCTCCTTTTGAAAGAATATAATGAACGATAGAATATTGATCTATCGCTGCATACAATTCAAGCATAGAGAATAAACAATTATGGTTCAAGCAATATGCATTATATCCTCTTAATCGATTTCGATTCTTAAATCAATAATTGAGATACCCGGATTAGTCAAGTGGCTACGAACGCGGAGAATGGATGGATGATCCTTTTGCTGTAAGCTCAGTACCCTTTTTTGAATGGCACTTCCGCGATTAAATCCATGGGTTATCTCGACAACATAATCGCGATGATCCAAGGCAATATCGATGGATTTTATAATGTGTTTTATCGCGGCTTCAACCCGCATTCCATGAACATCAATTTTCATTCGTACGTCCAATCATTTGTAAAAATTCATCTTCCTCGATAACGCGGATGTTGAGTTCACGAGCTTTATCCAATTTACTACCCGCTTCCATCCCAGCGATAACAAAATCGGTTTTTTTCGAAACCGAACCCGTTACATCAGCCCCCATATCTTCCAATATCTTGGTGGCATCTTTACGACCAAGTTGTTGGAGAGTTCCTGTTAAAACCACTGTTTTTCCTTGAAAAATAGAAGATGTATAGGTGATGGATGTTGGTCCAAGATAGGTCATATTTAAATTGTATTGTTGTAAACTTTGGACCATTTTCATTTGTTCATTGCTATTAAAATAGGTTACCACATGATGTGCCATGACGGGACCTACATCACGAATAGTGGTCAAATCAGCTTCCGTTTGCTTGGCAATAATGTCTAAAGAACCATATTTTTTAGCCAGAATCTTGGCTCCTTTTTCTCCGACTTCTTTGATGCCTAAGCCAAAAAGTAATCGTTCTAGTGAATTTTGTTTGCTTTTTTCAATCGCATGTAAAAGATTATCAATCGATTTCTCACCAAAACCTTCTAGTTCATAGAGTTCATTTTTGTGAGTATGTAGTTGATAAATATCAGCAATATTTTTAATAAATCCCATGTTATAGAGGACTTCGACAATCTTGTCGCCCAATCCTTCAATGTTCATCGCATTGCGCGAACAAAAATGAATAATGGATTCAATATTCTTTTTATCACACTCTGGATTGATACAATAATGGGCGGCTTCACTTTCTTTTCTTACGAGCGGAGAGTGACAGATGGGACAATTACTCGCCATTTGAAAGACTGGTTCTTGCCCACTTCTTCGTTCGTACAAGCTCCGAACCACTTCAGGAATCACATCGCCCGCTTTGCGAATAACAACATAATCTCCAACACGAATATCTTTTGATGTAACAAAATCTTCATTATGAAGTGTCGCCCGAGAAATAGTAGAACCAGCGACTAAAACTGGTTGCAAGACCGCATTGGGGGTGATTTTGCCTGTTCTTCCAACACTAAAGATAATATCATTAAGTTTGGTAACAACCTCAGAAGGTGGAAATTTATAGGCAATCGCCCATTTAGGAGTCTTAGCCGTATAGCCGATTCGCTCATGTAAACGTAAATCATTGACTTTAATGACAACACCATCGATATCATAGTCGAGGTGTTCTCGTTTTTTAGCATATTCGGCAATATAGGCTTTAACTCCATCGATGTTTTTAACCACACGACTTTCCGGGTTGGTGGTAAACCCAATTTGTTTTAAATAACCAAGACAATCGCTTTGTTTGGTTAAACCAAAATCATTGTAATTAACTAGATAGTACATAAAGTTTTGCAATTTTCGGGCAGAAGCTATTTTACTATCAAGTTGCCGAATCGATCCAGCGGCAGCATTGCGTGGATTAGCCAAGAGTGGTTCATGGTTGGCCGCCCGTTGTTCGTTAATGGCTTCAAGTGTCTTTTTAGCCATATAAACTTC
>CAYOYG010000035.1:0-8309 GCA_964408135.1 uncultured Eubacteriales bacterium
AATATGATTTGATATCTTTTAAATACGATAAACGATTATGCGATGTTAAAACTTCTTGGGCTTGTTTTAAAGCAGCATCTGCTTGTTCATTGCTTAAAGCATTATGAATTTTGCTTTCAATATTTTTTAAACTAACCCGGAATGAAACATGGTCAAAAATATCATTGAGAACTTCATCGGTCAACTTGACACCGGTTTTCATATATTCACGTAATAACGTCAAAAGTTTACGGATATGAATTAATTTGGTAAAGAATGGATAACGATTCACCGTCAGATAGATTTCCATGGCAATTCGGGCATCGCGGTCTCGCGTATCGCGTGATACTTTACCTTTAATAGCTTGTTGCCACTTAGCTTCTAATTCATGTAATTTATCTTGATAGACTTTTTTATGTTCATCATTCTTTTTTAGTGCATTAACATGTTCTTTAGTTGCCTTTTTCTTGGCTTTAAACAATTGATCTTTTTGCTTTTTTAGTTCATGACTTGCATGATCAATTTTGATTATTTCTGCTTTATTAGCTTTGTTGTTGAGGTTTTTACGTTCATTGTATAAATCAACAATTTTACGATTTAATTCCTTCAGTTGAGCTTCAAATTTTTCTTCTTCTGGGTAGGCAAATGAAGCTTTATATTGGGCTTTCAAAGCGCGCATTTGATTAAAATATTCGGCCCCAAATTCACTTTTTGCACTGACATCAAGATAGGTCAAAATCTTGCTATAAAGCCAGACTTTTCCTTTGTTTAAATGCACAACTATCTTCGAAAGTTCGTCATTGGAATACATAATATTACCATGACTAATATAACCATTGCTATCGAGCATACCGGCAAAGGTTTTCGTTAAAACGGATTTGCCTGATCCTGATTCTCCGACGATGGCGATAACTTCACCTTCATAGATATCCAATGAGACATTGCGAATCGCGGTTAATTGACGCGAACGAACATTAAATTTGACGGACAAATCTTTAATCGAAAGGATGGTTTTTCTATTTTGTTCCATAGTGATACCCTCCTACATATGTGTCCTTGGATCGGAAGAGTCAGCAAGATTTTGACCAACAACGTATAAGCCGATGGTAACTAAAGCTGCGACAACAACCGGAATCCAGAAAACATGAGCCCGACCGGCGACAACCATGTATTGAGCATTTTCTTGAATCATTCGTCCTAAAGATGCACGACTAGTCCCAATCCCGACGCCAATATAAGACAAGAAAACTTCATAGGATATGTACGATGGAATTTCATTCGCTGCGAGTGTAACAATAATCGAAGTCATATAAGGAAGAATGTTCTTTGTAAGCATACGAATCATAGGAGTCCCAATACAACGCGAAGCTAGATTATATTCACGGTCACGAATGATGATTACTTGGTTACGAATAAAATAAGCGATACCAACCCACCCCGTAATAGTCATAGCGCCAATAAGTGACCAAAACCCTGATCCAACTATATACATAAATATTGTAACAAAGAGAATAAATGGTACATTGGATATTACATTGTAGATTTCAGTCATAATCTTATCAATGGTCTTGGAATAACCCCAAGCGGCCCCTACTGCTATACCAAGAGTAATATTGATGGCGGAAGCAATAAAGGCAATTGATAAAGATGTTTTTGTTCCCGCCCAAATATAATTAAATAAATCAACCCCAACGCTTGATGTTCCAAAAGGATGCGCCCACGATGGTTGTAAAAACCAGTTTTCAGGATGTAACATATCACTAGCATTATGATCTCTTAGTAATTTTTCAAAACCGGAAAATACAGGTTGGATGTACGACAATAATAAAATGATAACCAATATAGCAAGCATTACATAATTGGATTTTTTAGAAAAGAAAGAACGCAAAACTGATTTCCAATAAGAATAATTTGGTGCAGTAATTACTTCTGATTTACTATCCGACCTATTTGCTAACACAAATAGTGAATCTAACTTTTTATCCATTATTTTCTACCCCCGCTTTCATAAGAAATTCGCGGGTCAGCCATCGCCATAAGGATGTCCCCAAGTATAACCGAAACTACTGAAAGCAATGTAAAAATTAAGGTAAGCGCAACAATCATTGCATTGTTACTAGCATCAATTGCATCAGTTAACATCTTGCCCATCCCTGGGACAGCATAAACTCTTTCAGTAATTATGGCCCCTACCAATGCTCCCAAAACACCAGCTGGAATCCCGTGAACGATTGGAATAATAGCATTACGCATTATGTGGCTCTTGAATATTTCGTACTCAGATAGACCTTTTGATCTCGCAAACTTTACATAATCGGCTGATGTTTGGTCAATCATATAGCGACGAATCCACATCATCAACCCAGCGACACTAGGTAAGGCTAAGGAAATCGCGGGTAAAACGTAAGATGAGAATACCGATTCACCAAACATAGCAAATTTCGTTGGTAAGCCGAGTGCTCCCCCAATTCTTTGAAAAACAAATATATAAACCAAGGAAGGTACCGCAATAATAAAAATTATGTATGCCACCCCAACACGATCAAACCATTTATCTTTGCTCTTAGCCATCAATAATCCAGCAGGTAATCCAATAATATATGATAATATAAAAGCAAAAATACCAATTACAAATGATGTTCCAATCATGGAAAAACCTGTCGTCGAAATCGAACAGTTTGCATAATTGTCTGTAAATTTCGTCAAATCTATCGAACTTAAAGATGATTTATAAACACACGAATGTTCAATAATGGCGGAATTCATTTCTCTTCCTGTTGGAAAAGTAACAACTCTATTGATTGCAGTCCCTTGATTGTCGGCAGTAATTACTTGCAAAATATCATTACCAGAATATGTTGGATAAGACCGCCCGATATTTAGCTTAATCCAATTCTGATGAATAAATGGAAATTTCCAATCAAAATATAATAGATATTTATGGGTACAACCCGAGCACATCACCGCAGGAACACCACTCCAATCCTGCCCAATATATACTTTTCTTTGTAGGTTTTCATTAGAAGAATCTTGTATTTTATTTGGATTATCTATAACGATTAATTTCCGAACAAAATTCCAAAGCATTGTAAAAGCATTATTATCTTTGAATACATATGGATATCCAGATATAGTAAAATGATTTACTGTATAACCACGTGCTTCATAATAAGCAGCGTACTCATCCCTAAGGTCGAATTCGCTCCCAGCCTCTGCTTGGACAGCTCTTAGATATTCGGGGTTTGTATTACCACCAAATTTCATGGAACAATAATCTTTGTATTCAATATAATTTATGTAACCATAATTTTCATACTGTTGGTAAATGAAAGAGGTTAAATTGTCTCCTGTTTTACCTTGCATACTAATACTATCCTTTTCCAATATTTTTTCTTTTGGAATGAAAGAATAAATCATTAGATACACAATCACCATAACGGCTGCTACAGAAATTAACGATCGCAATAGTCTTTTTATAAAGTACCAGACCACATCAACACTCTCCTCTCATAAGGCGTGGAAAGGGATTAGAACTAACTAATCCCTTTTATAGCCAATAAACAAATAAATAATAATTAGTAAACTTTAGTCTAGTGGACCAGCTGGCGTGTAGGCTGCATAAGCGGCAGCTTTTGCGGTTGCCCATGCTGCTTTGTAACTAGCAACTTCAGCTGTTGTTAAAATGTCTTTCTTAATAACCATTGACTTGAACTTTTCATTGTCAGTTCCAAATAATGTGTAAGGAATTGTTCTTGGTTGAACTCTGGTTAATGCGTAGTTGCCACCTTGAGTTGTTGTCATACTTACAACGCCCGAGTCAAGCAAGTTTGCTTCAGCTTGTGCGAAAGCAACATAACGAGCAGCACCAATTAATGGTTTTGCAGCTTCAAGAAGGTCAGTATAATCTGGAAGGGCTGCGAAATAGGCAGCTTCATCACTAGCTTCATAACCGCCTTCAACGGCGTCATTACCAATACCGATGACTGTCATCATATCGTTGCCATATCCAAAGATGTTAACATAAGTGAGTGGATCACCATAGTCTGGACCCCATCCCGAACCATAGAAGAAGTCATAGTTAGCATCAGCACCACTTGCAGCACGATAACCAGCTGATAAGAAATCAACACGATTTGCTGCAGCGACTAATTCAACAACAACATAATCTTTATCAGTTGCACTATTGTTGAGAGCAGCTTCAATGCCTTGTTTGAAAGCTTCGGCTGAGTTTGTAGCGGTAGGATCTACTCCATTATAAATAATGTCTAGATGAATTGGGAAAGTTACTTCTCCACTAAGTTCTTGTTTTGCAAGAGCTTTGAATGCGACGGCTCTTGATGGACTATAGAATCCATCTTGACCATCATCAAACGAACCTGTATATTCTGGGTTAAGTACCTTATATTCTGATTCAACAACATCACCATAAGTTGTTCCAGCAGCATAAGTTCCAGCTGTTGTTGGTAAAGATACGAATTCTGGTGCTGTTAATGTATTACGTAAAGCATTATTCTTTAATGTTTCGCCTACGGTAACAGCATTCCAGCTTGATTTATCAAAAGCTGTTTGAATAGATTTTCTGAAATTTTTATTTAATATAGCAGCCTTTGTATCAACTTTTTGAGCTTCTGTTTTTGTTGAAACAACAGATGCACTTGAATAAGTTCTACGATTTAAGTTAAATGCACCGAAATAGGTAGTTGAGTTTGTATCAGCAACATACAGATTATTACCAAGTTCGTTTTGAGCAGTTGGCAATACAGTACTTCCAACACCAATGGCTGTGTATTGACCATTTTTGAATGCATTATAGATAGCCGTTGGATTGGATCCGTCATCATAAATATATTTGACTGAATCAACTTTAACATTCTTTACATCCCAGTAGGCTTCATTTTTTGTTAATTCCATAACGGATTTTGAAGCATATTTTGAGAAAAGATAAGCTCCATTATACAGAATAGATGATGGAATCCCAATCCGTCCATAAGAAACACCTAATTCACTTGCATCTGTCCAGTCTTCAACTCCAAAAGCACCACCTTGTTCGAGAAAGAAATCTCTATTTAAAGGCATAAATGGATTGTATTGAAGCATTTTCATGAAATAAGGTACAGAACCTTCCAAAGTATATTCAACTTCATATTTCGATTTTGCTTTTACGCCAACTTGAGCAAAGTCAGTTACTGTTCCTTCCATAGAATACTCTACGGCATTTTTAATGACTCCCCAAACAATATAGCCCAATGCATTATCTTGTGTATCAAGCAAGTGATGCATCCCGGCTACGAAATCATCAGCAACAACTTCAGCGTATTCTTCGCCTTCGTTTGTTACCCATTGCGCACCTTCTCTTAATTTGAATGTCCAAACATCATTTCCTGCAACGACTGTTTTGGTCCAGCTTTCAGCAAGAGCTGGGCGAATTAAGCCATAGACATCATGTTCTACCAATCCGTCGACAAGATTTACGAGAACTTCAGAGTCTGCAGCATGATATGTATTGAGATAGTCCATTGTATACATATCCGCAGTATAGGTCGTAACATAAGCTGACTCAGTTTTTTTCTTACAGCTGGCTAATCCAACAGATAGGATTGCGGCTAGTGAGAAAGTTAAAATATTGCGTCCTTTCATAATTTTCCTCCTTTGAAAAAAGATTCGTTTTAATGTCCTTGCAATAAAACTTACCTTAATATATACCAAAAAATAAGATTAAGTCAATCAATGAAAATCCAAATAAATGGATTAAAGGGGATGTAAACGCTTTCAACTTTTACACACACCATCCAAGCATAATCTCTCTGTTGGCAAGCAAACAAGAAGTTGGATACTAAAAATTAATCTCTTTTCATAAAAAAAAGAAAACAGTGTTCTTTTAAGAATGCTTATATAAAGAAAATACGATCATTCACCGACCGTATTTTCCTCGTATTCAGTTTTAATCCCCTGAATTGTAGATTGTCGCAAATGGAACGAATGTTCCGATTTGAAGCTGCTCAATTAATTGATAATCAATTAGATTATAACTGCAAATATACCTTTCACTAATGGTATATAGATAATCTCCAATCCGCGCACCGCGTTGGATATAACTATAATAGTTATCATAATAGTCATACCAATCATTGTAGTGTATTCCTTCATTGAAATTGGTCAAACAATGATAATCACTTAAATCCAAATCGGCAAAAGTGAAGACATAGAGACCTTGTCTACTTTGGGTATAGTAGCCACCACCACTTAAATTAATCGCCCATTCTTCGGCAGCGAAAGCGAATAGGCCACTGCTTTGATCATAGAGAATTGCTTTGGGGTTATAAAGAGCTTCACTATACGACCATTCCCCTTCTAATACCACCGTAGATAAATTGACTGCTTCCGCTTGTGAATGATCATAAAGTGAGATTTTAATTCCATTAAATCGTGTTCTTCCACCGGAAGTAGTTTCGGTATTATAACCTAACCCAATCACATAATCCGTTCCAGTAATATAATGAAGATAGAGACTGACGCCTTCTTCTTTTAAACCTTGTGAGATTTGTGGTTGAAGCGGATTGGATAAGTCTAATTGGAAAAGAGGATCGATTTGTTTAAAGGTGACAAGGACACCTTGATCTGCTTGGAAACGTACAGAATAAAGGCGTTCTCCCTCGGCAATTTTTCGAATCGAACCAACGATTTTAAGTTTCGTATCTAATACATAAACATTACTATAAAGTGTACTTTGGTAATCTTGCCAATCACTGATGGTAGTGGCTACACGAAGATACCCATTGTACTCATCGAGCGAATAGCGATCTTTGATATTACCTTGAATACGACACACATCCTTCAATAACAAATCGGAAAGGGCTATTTTGCTGATGCGCGTATAGGTAAGATAAGTATAGGAATACGTGCCTAAATAATTAATGGAACTATATGCATTGTCATAACTAGCGACATAAACATTGGATGAAGAAACATAGAGTTCACCACTAATGCCTAAATACGCCTTCAAATTCGTTACTTGAGCGGTTTGATCAAGTTCAATTTTACCAACGAGAAAGAAGTTGAAATAAATATAATTCGAATAATAGTAGATATCTTCAACCCCAATTTCGTATTCTGCTCCCCCATTGACACTCGAATCAGCGATCCGTGGTATGTATTGGTTGTCCAGTAGATTGTAAAAGTAATAATTGGTGAAAAAATACATCGTTCCATCAATAATGCGACTCGTTGCGTAATTACCAAGAATCGTCACTTCTTTTTGGAGTAATAGATTAGCATGATCACTCATATCATAGATACGAATGTTCGTCTTACTATACGAGAAATAAGGATAGATGCACAAAGCGGGCTCAATCGCATCTTCACCAGTTTTGCCACTATAAGCAAAGTATTCATACGTACCGCCGATAAGAATTAATTGATTTTCATATAAGAACATCTCTTGTGGTACATAATTTTCAAAATCTTGTTGATAGACGATTTGGAGATGACCACTACTTGCTTGGGTGATGGTAAGACCACTACTCGTCAGCGTATAGATGTATTCATCATCGACCTTAATAATATCGCCTTCATCGACTCCAGCTACCTGAACATTGGTCGTCGAGTGATCATTACTATCACTGACGGACCCCGACATTGCTTCTGCAAAAGTGGTGTCACGCGTTTGGTACCAAGAACCCGAAGATTTATTATCGCTATCGTTAAGTAAGGTGACAAGTTCAGCTTTTGAATTGACTTGTTTTAAAGATAAGTCAACACGTAAGGAAGCACAAGATGTAGAAAGCCCCAATGTCAAGAATACCACAATCAAGATACCACGGATCGATTTCATCGGCATACCTTCACCCCCGCTTAGGTCACATCGTCTATCTCTACTTATAGTATAGCATAAATGCTATAAGAAGCCAATCATCCGCCATGTCCACAGGTTTTACAAAAGAAAATAGTTTGACACGACAGGATTTATCTTTTAAAATAAAGTGCACATTATATCAAAATTATCGGAGGTACAACATGCAACCAAATGAAAATAAAACTGAAGTAAAACAACAAAAAAAAGCCAAAAATAGACGAACAACTATTTTAATTATTAGTGCAATTATTGCTTCTTTTTTATTGGTTGTTTTTGCCCTTTCATGGCAGGATTCTTATACCCTTTTAGCCTATTGTAATGCCTTTTACTTTTCGGGATTCATCTTATTTTTCTTTGCTTGGATGGTCTTGATGGTCAATAAAAATGTTCTTTCTCCTTTGGCTTATGGTTTAAAATCCTTCTTCTTGATGTTTGCCGGAAAAAAACCAGCACAAGACTATTACACCTATACCCAAGA
>CAYOYG010000036.1:0-8123 GCA_964408135.1 uncultured Eubacteriales bacterium
GAAATCGATGAAGAGGAAGACGACTTGGATGAAGACATTGACTTTGACCAATTATCCTTATCATCGTTAGAAATCGAAGACATTAAGGAAGAAGAACTTTTAAATATTGAATCCTTACCATCGTCAATCAAAGTCGATGACCCTGTAAGAATGTATTTAAAAGAAATTGGACGAATTCCGCTTTTAACGAGCGATGAAGAAGTCGACTTAGCCGTTCGAGTGAATAATGGTCGATTTGCCCAAGAACAACTCGATGATATGAAAAAAGACCAAGTTGAGATTCCTGAAGATGAACGTATTCAACTCGAAAACATGGTTGAAGATGCGATTTACGCGAAAAACCGTTTAGTTGAAGCGAACTACCGTCTGGTTGTTTCCATCGCGAAACGCTATGTTGGCCGTGGTATGCTATTCTTGGACTTAATTCAAGAAGGTAATATGGGCTTAATGCGTGCGGTTGACAAATTTGATCATGAAAAAGGATTTAAGTTCTCTACCTACGCAACCTGGTGGATCAGACAAGCGATTACACGTGCCGTAGCTGATCAAGCGCGAACGATTCGTATTCCTGTTCACATGGTTGAAACCATCAATAAACTGGTGCGTATTCAACGTCAACTTGTTCAAGAATTATCGAGAGAACCATCCCCTGAAGAAATCGGTGAACGCATGGGCATTACGGCTGAACGTGTTCAAGCCATTCAAAAGATTGCTCAAGAACCGATTTCATTAGAAGCCCCAGTCGGTGAAGAAGAAGACTCCTCATTGGGTGATTTTATCTCTGACCCTACCGCATTAAATCCTTACGAATACACCGTCCAAGAAATGGTTAAGCGTACTTTAGATGAAGTCTTAGAAACCCTCACAGACCGTGAAGAAAAGGTACTTAGACTCCGCTATGGACTATTAGACGGTAAAACCCATACCCTTGAAGAAGTGGGTAAAGAGTTTGGTGTTACGCGTGAACGTATTCGTCAAATCGAATCCAAAGCTTTACGCAAACTTAGACAACCAAGCCGCCAAAAGAAACTCAAAGACTTTAACTTAACGAGAAAATAATGACTAGAATTGAAACATTGAGTGCATTAACCAAAGGCATTCATACGTTATTAGATATTGGTACTGACCACGGTTATGTGATTATTGATGCACTCAAAAACGGGTATATTCAAAAAGCAATCGCTTGTGACGTTAATCCAATGCCGCTTGATAATGCTCGAAAAAATGTCGTCGCAGCCGAGCTATCAACTCAAGTTGAATTTGCTTTATCAAATGGCTTTAAAGACATTAAATCTACCTATGATGGCGTGTTGATTGCTGGGATGGGGATGCATCTACTTAAAGATATTTTGAGTCAACCACATGTGCCTGCACGCAAATACATCTTACAAGCGAATAATCACATCGATCAACTACGCGAATTCTTGATGAATCACCACTATCAAATCATAAATGAAATCACAGTATATGAAAAATTCCATTATGTGATTTTAGTGTGTGAAGTCGGGGAGATGAAACTCTCGTCAAAAGACATTTATATTGGTCTAATTCTAAAAAATAAATTAACTGCACTTTCCTATTTTGAACACCAATTGAAAATTTTGAAACGAAATTTTACCCATGCAAAAGGTGAGAAAAAGGATGATATACAGGTTAAAATCGCCTATTTGAGCGAAGTTATCACGAATTTAACGAAATAAACATAACATGCACTCGAAAGTAACATTTCGAGTGCTTTTGTTTTTAAAAAAAATGAAATTTTTAAAAGTTTATAACTTCTTTTTACTTTTGCTTTACAATTTACTAAAAAAAACGATATAATGGTAGTGTATTAGTAAGGGGGGAATTACTATGAACGAAAAATTAGTTTTTGCACAAGACTTTGAAAGAGCGTTGCAAGGACTCAGAAAGAGTGGAATTTACCGTCACAAAAAGTATGCTTTAAGTGATGCAGATATTACACTACTATTCTCAGTCGCATTTGGTGATCCAACGGGGATTAAGCCATCCGCTATCGCAAAACGCCTTAAAGTCACATTACCAGCCATCACTCACAAGATGAACAAGCTTGTTGAAGACGGCTATCTAGCACGTAGAGACTCCAAGTCTGACCATCGTGTAACGTATGTACTTTTAACAGAAAAGGGACAAGCTTTCGTTGAAAGCGTACAAGACGTTTACTACGCACGTATTCAAAAATTAATGAAGCATCTTGGCGAACAAGATACGAAGACTTTATTCCGTATTTTGAACAAGATTGGCGCAGTAGGCAAACTTTAGTAGTTTCAAAAAGGGATGGCGACATCCCTTTTTCTATGCTATAATCTTAAATGAAAGTTTGAGTTAAATTATGTCTTTACAACCCAGTCGATTTGGGTTATAATAACAATGCTGTCAAATTTGGTGCAGTAGCTCAGTTGGATAGAGCAACGGCCTTCTAAGCCGTCGGTCGGGAGTTCGAATCTCTCCTGCATCGCCATTTTGAATAAATTCAAGTCATTGACTTGCAAGTATATGCCCATCAATGATGGGTTTTATTTTCTTTTAAGGTATAATATGATAAAAGCAGTGGGTCCGGTAGCTCAATGGATAGAGCAGTACCGTCCTAAGGTATTGGTTGAAGGTTCGACTCCTTTCCGGATCGCCACTATAAATATAAAGGATAATAGATGAAAAAAATCAGCATTTTTGTAGTACTATTTTTATTGGTTCTGATGCTCGTTGCGTGCGCTGAAAAAGACATCAAAGTGACATTTGACCCACAAAATGGATCTGAAACGACCGTCATTACACTTAAGCCAGATAGTCGTGTTGAAGTACCTGCAACACCTACCTATGATAACCATGTATTCGCTGGATGGTTTGTTGGCGAAACTGCGTTTGATTTCAATACGAAATTAACTGAAAACACCGTCATTACAGCAAAATGGACAGTGGCTTTAAGAACGGTTAAGTTTATTACAAATGGGTCATCTGTACCACAACAAAGTGTACCTCATGGTGAATTTGCAACCATGCCAGCTAACCCAACGAGAAATCACTATACATTCTCCCATTGGGAATATAACGATGCTGTATACGATTTTAACCAAGCAGTCACAGAAAATATCATTATCTATGCTGTATGGACACCCATTGTATATCAAGTCTCTTTTGAAACCTCAGGTGGGACTTTAATTCCAAATCAAACGGTAAACTCAGGTAGTATGCCAATTAAGCCGAATAATCCAGAAAAAGAAAATAATGTCTTTGAAGGATGGTATATTGGTGAAACCAAATACGAATTTGATACCCCAATTACACAAAACACGGTGATTTATGCTCAATGGCGCGAAGTCGAATATACTGGATACTATTTAGGTATGGATGGACTTACTGGTGCGAATTTAATCATCTTCTTAAATAATTTATTAGAGCAAATGACCGGTCGTCAATATTCATTCGGTAATACGGCATTACAAGTGACTGACCGTGATCCAAACAATAGCAGCCGATTGATTGAATTTTACACAGGTAACTCTTATAACGCCGCTTGGGATGGCGGAACTACGTGGAATAAAGAACACGTTTGGCCACAATCCCTATTAGGAGCATCCGCTTCAAATACAGTTGTTAATATTGCCTCAGACTTGCATAATCTTAAACCATCGAATCCAACCATCAACAGCGATCGAAGCAACAAATGGTATGGCACAGTCACTAATGCAGAATCCTATTACCCATCAAGAGCTGAAATCCGTGGTGATATCGCTCGTATGTTATTTTATATGGATATCCGTTGGGACCAATTGGTATTGGTGAATTTAACTGGATTACAAAAACCATCCATTTACCAAATGGGTGATTTACAAACGTTATTATTATGGCACATTCAAGACCCAGTCGATGATTTTGAAAGAAACCGTAATGACGTCATTTATGGTTACCAAGGTAATCGAAATCCATTCATTGACCACCCTGAGCTTGTCAGCAAGGTTTATAGCTAATTTATATTCAAAGTGAACATCTAAAAAATGTTCACTTTTTATCTTTTAAAGCCGTTTATTATGGCGTATAATTCTATCTAAAGGAGTGATTTTCATGAAAGCAGTATCCTATCAAACGATTGACCAAATGACTGAATCATATCAACAAAATACCCACCAAAAGGCGATGCGTCGTGCACTTGCTAAAAATCCGATTGAAACCATTGCGTATGTCACAGAATCTGAACAAAACACGCAATTCCGTTTTTCCATTGATATTGAAACATTACCTGTTACCAATCAAAAGGCTTCAGGCCGTTGTTGGTTATTCGCAGGTTTAAATATCGTAAGAGAATTGGTTGCAAAAAAATACAATTTGAAAGACTTTGAACTTTCACAAAACTATCAAGCGTTCTGGGATAAATTCGAAAAGATTAATTACTTTTTGGAAGCGATGGATGATTTCTTAGTGTGTGATGCTGATGACCGTACACTTAAACATTTATTACAACTTGGCATTCAAGATGGCGGACAATGGGACATGTTTGTATCACTTGTCGATAAGTATGGCGTTGTTCCAAAAGATCAAATGCCTGAAACCCATGCATCTTCGAATACTGGACAAATGAACAGATTAATCAATATCAAATTAAGAAAATATGCAGCAGAAGCAAGATCGCTTGCTCAATTTGGTAAAGTTGAAGAAAAAAATCTTTTAAAGAAACACGTTTTACAAGAACTCTATGGTTTTTTATGCACCAATTTTGGTATTCCACCTAAAGATGTTAAGTTTGAATATGTCACTAAGGATAATCAATATAATAACCTTAACTTTGCTTCACCTAAAGCATTTTATGACCATTTGGGGATAGATTTGCACGATTATGTATCGATCATTCATTCGCCTACAGAAGATAAACCTTACATGCGAAACTATACCATCGCTTATTTAGGCAACGTTATTGGTGGTAAACAAATCATTCACCTTAACTTACCGATGGAACGATTAAAAACTCTCGTCATTAATCAACTAAAAGATAAAGAAATCGTATGGTTTGGTGCGGATGTCGCTCGAGATGGTGACCGTGAAAAAGGCATTTGGGATAACCAAGCCTATGATTTTGATACGGCATTCCAAATGAGTTTTTCCATGACCAAAGCCCAAAAACTCGATTATCTTCAAGGGGCGATGAACCATGCTATGGTCATTACAGGTGTTAATCTCGAACATGAAATACCTACAAAATGGAAGATTGAGAATTCATGGGGTAGTGATCGTGGACTCAAGGGGTATTATTTGATGAGTGGGTCTTGGTTTGATGAAAACACATATCAAGCAGTCATTCACAAAAAATATCTCACTGAAACAGAACTAAAAGCGTATCAAGCTCAGCCAATCGTATTAAAACCATGGGATCCCATGGGCTCTTTAGCAAAATAAAAGGACAATTTTGTCCTTTTTGTTTATTCGATTTTCGCAACTTCATCAAAATCAAGACGTACAGAAGGTTTGCCTAAATCATCAGCAATGCCCATGGAAATGGCGAGAACAGCTTCATGATGATCTAGTCCAAATACGGCAGGAGCGAGTGCTTTTTCAAATCCTGCGATTGGACAAGTATCGAATCCATAGTGTCTAGCAACAAGCATCAAATTCATCGCGATTAAGCCGACATTGAGAATGCCTTGTTTCAAAATATCTTCAGCACTTGGATGCAGATTTTTTAGGTTAAGTAATTGTTTTTCACGATTCTCTGGTGTCATTAGATTGTTTAAGACGGCTTTATCATATACATCTTGTGCACGACTGCCATAACGGGTATCAGTGAACAAAATAACCATGACAGAGGCTGTTTCATACTGCGTACGATTGCCTACAAAAAGGTGAGAGTATTTGTCTTTAGCTGCTTTGGTTTTAATAATTCTAAAGGTCCAAGGTTGAAAATTTTTAGCTGAAGGTGCTTTAAGTGCCATTTCAAATATAGCACGAATGGTATCATCATCCATCTCATATGGCTTGTATTTTCTAATCGAATGTCGGTTGACAAGAATTTCATCAAACTGGTTAGTAATTGGTTTCATATAATCACATCCTTTATCGATATTATAGCATAGAACAGATACAATAATGAACATGATGTAGCCTAGAAAAAGGCTGGATAGAAAGTTGTATTTATTCAAAAAGTGATATATGGTATACTTGGATTAGGTGATAAAAAAATGACAACTTTTATTTTTATTAGACATGGTGAACCTCGTTATGATGAGGTCATCGCAAGAGGGTATAGAAACCAAGGCTATGATTTGGGCAAATTAACCGATCGTGGCGTACTACAAGCTGAGACAGTAGCAAAAGAAGACATTCTTAAAGGGGCGGAAATCATCGTTTCATCCCCATACACACGTGCACTCCAGACAGCGGCGATTATTTCGCGTATTACACAAATACCGCTCACGGTCGAAAACGACCTCCATGAGTGGATGCCAGATACGACATTTTCAGATCGTAAAGATTTAGATCAAGCCTATCCTGAATTTATGGCTCAAAAAGGCATTCGACAAAAGGATACCGTATTTCCTTGGGAATCTCTAGAAGTACTATCAAAACGCACCCATAATGCCTTAAAACCGTATTTGAAACATCAAAAAGTAATTGTGGTTTGTCATGGTATCGTGATGGGTACATTTACAAGCATTGAAGACATGATTCCACATTGTGGTATTCGGGTTTTAAACATTGATGAGTCATTTTTCAAATAAAATCATCGCCTGGTATGAGGTTAATAAACGTGACTTACCATGGCGACATACAGAGAATCCGTATCATATTTGGGTGTCTGAAATTATGCTTCAACAGACCCAAGCACAAACTGTAATTCCTTATTATCATCGCTTCATTGAAACATTACCAACCATCGAAGCATTAGCAAATGCGAGTGAAGATCAAATCCTTAAACTATGGGAAGGTCTTGGCTATTATTCCCGTGTACGTAACATGCAAAAGACAGCTAAAGTCATCATGGAAAAATACCAAGGTATATTTCCAAATCGTTATGACGATGTGCTTGCTTTGACGGGGATTGGCAAATATACAGCTGGGGCTATTATGTCGATTGCTTTTCATCAAAAGTATAGTGCGATGGATGGCAATGTCATGCGTGTGATATCGCGGTATTTTGGTGTTCTTGAGGATATTACGCTAGAATCGACGAAGAAAACGTTGGAATCCTATAATGAAGCCTTAATTGATGACGATAAACCCCATTTATATACCCAAGCAATCATTGAAATGGGAGCAACCCTCTGTACAAAACATAAACCTAAGTGTGAATTATGTCCATTGAAAACTGAGTGTGTAGCAAATCAAAAACAACTTCAAAGTCAGATTCCTTTAAAAGCCAAACAAAAAGCGAAGAAGGAACTTCATTTTTATACGTTTATCGTACAAAATGAAGCGGGTCAATATATTGTTCAAAAAGTAACGGACAATTTATTGAAAGGCTTATATTTATTACCTCAAACTGAATCGGATAGTTTAAACTATGCTTTAGAAACCTTAGAAGAATCAGGTTATGAAATTTTACATATAGAACCATTAAATCCATATAAACACGTATTTACCCATTTAATATGGATGATGGATGTATATTATGCTAAAGTGAGTCGCTATCCAGAATCCTCTACTTTAGTGAATTCATTTAATGAGGTGCCAATGGCGACAGCACACAAACAAATCACTTCGAAGGAGAATTTATGAATGTCTGCAGTTAGAATGTCAGGAACAGGGTCTGTTGATCAAGTGGGTGGTGCAATCTATCACGCTGTTGTGGATGGATCTATTACCGGTGAATGCCGATTAGATGTTAGAAACAAATTTGATAATGGAGAGTCACGCATGATGGTTTTCGAAAAATACTATTATCGTGCCCAAAATCGTGCCAGTTTATCTGTGTTTATTACAGAGATAGATGGTCGAGTTACTGTAGACGCGATTTCGACTGGAGGATCTACAGGCGTGTTATTTAAATTCAATTGGGGTGCTGAAAGTAACTTTTCAGGCATCGTTGAAAGAACATTAAGAGAACTTGGTTTTAGATAACAAAAAGGCGCTAATTAGCGCCTTTAGTCTTCAAAAAGTGATTTAAATCCAGTATGCTT